>JANMWF010000310.1:0-7736 GCA_031393845.1 Nitrosomonadales bacterium
CTCGCATCCGGCTGCGACTGCCAAGGTACCACGCCCAGCAGCGGTGCGGCCAAACGTTGCTGCAATGCCACAATATTGGCTTGTACCGCGAGCATGTCTGCATCCAGCACATTGGCCACCCATCCGGCACATTTTAATCCACATGCCTCAATCGCGCTTGCTGTCAGCAGCGCATGGTTGAGACAGCCCAAACGCATGCCCACCACCAAAATGACAGGCAAACCCAATTGCAGTGCCAGATCGGCGGTATCTTGATTGTTATTCAGTGGCACTCTGAATCCTCCCGCACCCTCAATTATCACCACATCCGCTTGTGATGCCAGCTCGTGATATGACGTCAGGATGCGTGCAAAATCGATGCGCACACCCGCATTCTGTGCAGCAATGTGCGGTGCAATAGAATCTAAAAAATTATAGGGATTGATCTGGCCATAGCTCATTAGTATATTGCTGGCCGCCCGCAATTGTTCCACATCCTGATTATGTCCGTCGTCATCGCAACCCACTGCTACCGGCTTCATGCCGACTACACGCTGTCCTTGCGCAGCAAAGGCATGCAGCAGTCCGCAACTGATCAACGTCTTGCCGACTCCAGTATCAGTGCCTGTTATGAAGTAACTCATATTATCCTCGAATGCCCGGGTTTCCAGCACTTAGGCTGGGGTGGTTCGACGCTAGCAGACTGGTCTGTGGTCAGCCACCGGATGTATCTATAATCCACGCGCATCGTAATTTTCGCCACAGGTTAATGTAAGGATGTGGCGTTAATGCTCACCATTTGATCAAACCGAGATTTAAGCTTCTGGTCTATCGTTCGCCATTGCGCAATATATTGGCTGGGCAGTTCATACCTCAAAGAAAATACTGTCCTTTTTATGGGCTCAGATGCCACCCCGTCCGGTGCAGGGCGATATGAGGTTTCAACTACGCAAATTGGATATGCGCTGTGAAAAAAATTCTCATCAGTACACCGAATACGAACCAGTTCGTCCGTAGGGTGATCATGGCTAAAGAATATATCGGCTTTGCCGGATGGGTCGTAGTAATGCAACATTCCAGGCAATTCCGGCGAATCTGGTTGCCGCTGCAATCCCTCGAAAAAATATTTAAAGTAGTGATCCCACGGCCTCATATGCGTAATAGAAGCGTGCATGATTTGTCACCATGCTAACATTACAAATTGCGCTAGATTCTCTTCCCTCAGTGGGGAAATGTCCGGCAATATGCCGTCAATTTTAATGAAGTCAACAGCCAGCTTTTTCTTACCTTCAATCTGTTTTTGCGGCACGCCCCCCCAGCCGCGTAATTGCTGGTTGTATTCTTTAAAGTTATATACCAGCGGTACATCAAAATTAACGCCATCCATACTTACGCGAAAATTGATTTCATTAGCCTCTGCCAGGCTAATGACCTTCCGCTGTGGGATAGTCGATTGCTTTATCTTCCCGCGATATAAAACAATCTCCGACCATACTGGCAACTGTTGCCATGTCACCGCAGTGATCACAGCAACGGTGAGGCTTCCCCACACCCAAGGATTTTTCCCACGCATCCTTGCCGCTTTGGCCGCAAAGCAACCCAGCAAAACAATCCCCAATATAATGGGCAGCAGTCCGATTTTGAACACCATCATCATTTCGCCTGGCAAATTTTCAGATAATTACTTCCATGTCGTTAACACAGAGCTAACTAGTGCCCCGTTTTTACGCGTCCGGGTTAAGAACCAGACTCAGTCCTGCTCCGAACGCCATAGCTACTGCATTAAGTTTTTGACTATTACCCTGAAACAGGACAAGAGGCAAAGCAGCGAATGTAATTAACAGCAAACCAATAAAAATGTGGTGAACATTGTACGTGCCAAAATAAAAATTGTTGTGCAGGGAAAAGTGAAAATACACTCGCAAAGCTACAATAATCAGGAGCAACGCCAAAACCACCCACACAACCCTTCTGCTATTCAGACTCACTTGAATGACACCTCTAAGTTTGCACGTTAACGTCAAAAATCACGGAATGCCGCAGACACTCCAATGAATTACCTTCTTAGACAATTTTTTACTCCAGTGCACAATATATCACCTCGATATTGTGGCAATCAGAATTGGCAAGAAAAGCATTATCGCCTAAACCGTCCTTACGCCTGTTCCGCCGGATGTAGGTGAGGAAGTATATCGGAGACACAGTCCTCCGATGGGATCGGTATATATATTTGTTGTGGCGCTACGCGTTTCCCTCGCTGCGTAAATGCGAATTTACATGTACATCTTAAGGTGTCAGGAGCAAGAAAAATTTTAATGCTCGGCATATTTTAAATATTTTATAAATCAAAAATAAGCAATTTGCTTATTCACTTTTCTGTGTACCACTCTACTATTTGACCCTCACCGGGATATTTAACTGTAGCAAACTGTCGGAGCCAGGAATGCTGGGGTTAATTGGGCTGGAGGTCATAAGTCCATCTATCGTCGACCACCCCTTGCGAATTTCGCTTTGTCTGTGAGGAATAGCTTGAGCTTGGCTTCTTTGATATTGCTTGGATGTTTATCGTCAAGGACAAAAGATTATTATGACAATACAGACAGTGGGATTTCAATTCATAATCGGCCTTAAACGGCCGATATTTCGCAACGCCCGCTTACGCGGCAGCTGGGACGACGGCGGCCGATATTCGGATGACTGGACGGAATCTCCGATGCAGGAGGAAATCGGCGTGGATGGCTGCCCAATCTTTACAGCCTCGGTCTCACTTCACCTTGCCGATCAGGATAATATATTCAAGTGGGGGGTTATCTTTGACGGGCCGCAGGGCGCCAACTTCTGGGGCATTCCGACTGAGGTGCAGGATGTTAATTCCGTTGCGCGCCATCGCCAGTTTCGGGTCAGCCGCAAGGCAACCGTGCCCCAGATCGAACACTATTACTTCACTTACAACCGTCACTTGGGAGCCAACAAACACTTCGCCGCTGGAAACACCAAGCCCGGTCTACGTTTTGCCATTTGGGCTCCCAATGCCAAAAATGTAGAAGTGGTCTTTGGAAATCCGGCCAGCGGCTACATAGCCGACGATAACGCCGGAGTGAACTCAACACAGCCCAGGGTCACTCTTTCCCGTCTGGCTGATGGCATCTGGGAGGGTGGACCGCAGGGGGATTTTGAGATGTTCAAAAGCCTGCCTTATATGTATCGCATCCTGAACGCACAAGGGCAGCACGTCTATCGCACCGATATATTTTCCCGCAGCCAGATCGGCAGGGGCAATATCAACCCTGCCAAGGCTGCTTGGCCGGGGACGGTTGAAACTCTGGACGGGTCTGTGAGTTGCAGCGTGGTCATTGATGCCGATGTGATGCGCCGGAATTTTGAATCCACGCCTCGTGAAATGAAACTGGACACCATTCCCTCGGAGGGATTCTGGGAAAGGGAATTTACGCCCGGCCTGCCGGTACCTTCGCACCTCGAAGACTTGGTTATCTACGAATTACATGTCGGATCATTGGGGTTCGGAAAGCCCGGTCCCGGCAATTTAAGTGACGCGCTGCAATTCCTGGGCCATCTCATTGAACTCGGTGTGAATGCCATCGAACTGCTGCCCATGGCAGAGTTTTCAGGCAATACCGCCTGGGGCTATGGCGACAGTCATCACTTCTGTATCGAATCCAGCGCTGGAGGCCGTGACAAATACCGTCATTTCGTGCGCGAGTGTCACCGGCGTGGCATCGCAGTCATCCAGGACGTGGTCTACAACCATTATGACAACGAAGCGGAACGCGCCCAATGGCAATATGATTCAACCATGCCCGAAGAAAATATTTATTACTGGTATGAAGGGCACTCTTCCGACTACAAAAAAAATGATGGCAGCCCGTTTCCGGAGGGCGGCTACCTTGATAACGGCTCTACCGGCTTCACCCCGCGTTTTTCGGAAGAAATTGTTCGCCAGCAGTTCATCAGCAGTGCCGCCTTTCTTATTGAAGAAATGCACGTCGATGGGCTGCGCGTAGATCTGACCCAGGCGATTCACCGCGACAACGTGCTTCACGCCGATGGGCGGTTGATTGGCAACGCCAACGTCTTCGGGCAGAAATTCCTGCGGGAGTGGAGCCGCACCCTGCATATGATCAAGCCTACGGTGATGCTGATTGCTGAAGATCACACCGGATGGGACGCGGTGACGAAACCACCGGCGCTAGGAGGCTTGGGCTTCAACGCAAAGTGGGAATTGGCGTTCTATCACCAGATGATCGGCGACTCCGATATGGCTGGGAATCGGGCGCGTCTCTTGAAACAGGCTGGGTTCGGCGGCAACGAGCCGCTACAGATGGACTGGTTTGCCAGCGCCCTTTACGACAGCCGTTTTGACCAGGTCGTGTTCCACGAATCTCACGACGAAGCCGGCAATGCCAGTGGCACGGCGCGGACTCTGGTAACGGCCGTCAATGGTGCGCCTGTCATTGGTGCCACGCGCACCGTGGCGGAGGCACGCTCGCGTGTATGCTTCGGCCTGTCCCTACTTTCGGCGGGCACCCCCATGTTCTTCATGGGCGAGGAGATCGGGGCACAGAAACGCTATACGTTCGATCACTTTCTGTTGAATCGGGAAAATATCATCGGCGAACGGATGGGTAACGGCAAGGCGATGTTTCACTTTTATCAGGATCTGATAAGTCTCAATCGCCGACTGCGCTCGATCCGCAGCCAGGACATTGACATCCTTCACGTGTCGAATTCCAACCGAGTGCTCGCCTACAAGCGGTGGCATGGGGATGAGGAAGCCATTATCGTCGCCAGCTTCAACAATACTGCCTTCGCTGACGGTTACGAAATCGAGAAGGACTTGCTGGCCATCCCTAATGCCGGATGGAAGGAAATGTTTAATAGTGATGCCGCCATCTATGGTGGTCAAAATAGGGGTAATGGCGGTGCCACTATCCCCTCCAGCAAAGGTCGTCTCAATGTTACTATCCCTCCCAATAGTTTCGTGGTGCTCGTAAAACAATGACGAAGAAAACACACAAAGCTGCCATCAGTCCTTTGGACGATGCACATGCCCGGGAAAGCTTGCCCTAAATGAATTCATGCAGAAACACGATGATATCCAGAAACGCAAAATCAACAGGCTCCAGCAAAGTATCTGCAATGATTAAAAGCAGAATCATCGCGACATTGCTCGCCGGTGTCATGGTTCCGGCAACTGCACAGGCGGTACTTTCAAGCAGTGCACGCACGGCAGCGAGTACCCAGGCAGTACCCTCGGAAACCTCTGCAGCAGCAAATGTTAAGGGCCCCTCTCCTCTGATTGCCATGATTGCGGAAGCACTGGAGAACAATCCAGAAATTCAGGCCGCTCTACGAGAACGTGAAGCCGCCCGCCAGAGAATATCGCCTGCGGGAGCGCTCGATGATCCAATGCTCGAAGCGGGGGTCATCAACGCGCCCTTGGCATCGTCGCCCTTCAACCGCGAGGATATGACGATGAAAATGATTGGTCTGTCCCAGAACCTGCCCTATCCGGGCAAACGTGGTCTGCGCCAAGACGTCGCCACCAAGGATGCGGAGGCCGTTGGTTACGGTTACCAGGAAACCGTGAACCGCATTACACGCGGCATCAAAACCGCCTATATCGATCTGGGCCTTACGCTCGAAATGACCAAGCTGGTCAAGAAAAACAAGCTGATCCTCGAGCGGTTTCTGCGGATTGCCGAAGGTCGCTACGAGGTAGGGCAAGGAAGCCAGGCCGACGTACTGAAGGCTCAGACGCAGGTATCCAGAATGACGGACGAATTGCTCAAGCTCGCGCGCGAGCAGCCGACGATCGAAGCCGAGCTCATTCGCGCGCTTGGCCGCAGCGCAAATGTTGCCGCGCCAGTGCCGGAACCGCCACAATTACGGGAAGAAACCCTGAACCTGGAGTTGTTGCGTGAAACCGCTCTGAGGCAGCGCCCGCAATTGCTGGCCCTGCAAAGTCTCATTGCACGTAACGATAAGGCACTAGAACTAGCGCGCAAAGCATATTACCCCGACTTCAATGTGCGCCTGTCGTACGGCCAGCGCAACAACATGCTGGACGGCGCCAGTCGTTCCGACATGGTGACCATGACCATGGGAGTCAATCTGCCAATATGGCGCGACAGCAAACTCGCGCCGCGCGTCGCTGAGTCGCAGGCGATGCGCGATCAGGCCCTGAGCACGTATCATGCGCAGCGTAATGAGATAGCCGCCGGACTACGCCAACAGGTAGCGATGGCCGAGCAAAACTTGAAATCGACACGGCTGTATCAAACATCCATCCTGCCGCAGGCCCGGCTTACGGTGGAGTCGGCACTCGCGGCATATAGGGTCAATCGGGTCGATTTCCTGACCCTGCTCGACAGCCAGATGACAGTACTCAATTACGAAATCAGTTTGGTGACCGCCATGGCCAACTACAACAAAGCGCTGGCGGAGATCGATCTACTCACCGGCAAATCACCCAGCTAACTCGCATGCCCGCATCAATGGAGCCTCATGTGAAATCTATAATCAAATTGATAGTTGTCGCCACCCTGGTCGCGGCCGCCCTTGCCGCCGGGTACTGGTGGGGTCATGCAAAACCTGTAACCTCTGCGGCCAGCTCGCCCAAGACAGTCACGTCCAAGGGCAAGATTCTCTACTATCGCAACCCGATGGTCCCCTCTGATACCTCACCAGTACCGAAGAAAGATCCGATGGGTATGGACTACGTCCCGGTTTACGACAGTGAAGAATCTGCATCCGGCGATTCGGTGGTGAAGATCAGTGTTGAAAAGATACAAAAGCTGGGAGTGAGGACCGAAGCCGTCGCGCTGCGTGAACTCATTCGCACCGTCAGCGCGGTAGCGACAGTACAGGCGGACGAGCGCCGGCTATATGCAGTTACGCCCAAGTTCGAAGGCTGGATCCAGAGACTTTACGTCGATACCACCGGCCAGCGGGTAAAAAAGGGCGATGCGCTGATGGACGTGTACAGCCCGGAATTGATCACGGCGCAGCAGGAATATCTGATCGCCATAAAAGGTGTGCAGGCGGTCGCTGATGGCAGCCCGGATGTCCGAGCCGAAATGCGGCGGCTGGTCGAGAGCGCCTTGCAGAGGCTGCGCAACTGGGACATATCGAAGACCGAATTGCAGCATCTGCAGCGGGAAGGAAAGGTCAGACAATATGTCACGTTTCGTTCAGCGGCGGACGGCGTAGTTTTGAAAAAGCCCTCTATCCAGGGAATGCGCTTCATGCCCGGAGAGGTGCTGTACCAGATCGCCGATCTGTCCAGCGTGTGGATACTGGCAGACGTGTTTGAACAAGACCTCGGAATGGTGCATCAGGGCCAGACGGCCACGATCAGGGTTGATGCGTATCCGGACAAGGTATTCAATGGCGAGGTAACTTTCATCTACCCCACGGTCACCCCGGAAACCCGTACTGCCATAGTGCGTATCAAGCTGCCCAATGCCCAGGAGCTGCTCAAGCCTGCCATGTATGCGAGAGTGGAGTTCGCTTCGTCCCACAGCAAAGCCAAAGCGCTTACCGTGCCTGATTCGGCGGTGCTCGATAGCGGCACACGGCGGCTGGTACTCGTTGACCTCGGCGAGGGCCGGTACGAGCCGCGGACGGTAAAACTCGGCATGCACACAGATGGCTACACTGAAGTGTTGGGAGGGTTAAAGGCGGGCGAAGTAGTCGTGATTAAAGCGAATTTTTTGATTGACGCGGAAAGCAACCTC
>JANMWF010000307.1:0-2715 GCA_031393845.1 Nitrosomonadales bacterium
GGCGCATATCCCACCAAGGGGCTAGCAGATACTTGTGAATAAGCCAGTGTCAGCCAGGGGAAACCAGTGAACAGCAGCCCGCGTACCCATTCCAGAAGTGCCCACAACGCAGGCATTACAAGTATCAGGCGCGCCCAGGAAGGAGCCCGCAACCGTGCCTGTGCATAACCAATCAACGCGGGAAATAACGCCCAGAATGCAGCGAACAGAGCGGTAGAGGAGAGCGCCAGCAAGAATGGCATGTCGCCGTAATCATGCTGAGCAATGTATAGCCAGCCTATGCCGGCACTGAATAAACCAAAACCAAAGGAAAACCCCAGCAATGCTGCCGTACGCTTTCCATTTGCATGCTGCCACTGCCAGAACAGTGCAGCTAGTGAAAAGATAGCAAGAGGGAACAGTGAAAAGGGTGCAAAGCCTAGAACAGTAAGCAGGCCAAGACAAAAAGCTATAATGAATCTATACGTAGAAATGAATTTCACAGAAAATTACCGCCGGATTGATCTTGCCAATTATATGGCTTCTCCAATATTATTTATAATTGCCTCTGGAAACGCTCGAAAGTTCGACTAAAATGCAACGTGCAATTTGTTATGAGTATTGCTAAATATTAATGGAAAGCCCGGAATGAAAACTAAAGCTATAATTTTTGATGTAGATGGCACGTTAGCAGATACCGAAGAGGCGCATCGCCTCTCGTTCAATAAAACGTTTGCGGAAAATCATCTCGACTGGAACTGGGACGTTGCCTTATATGACAAGTTGCTTAAAGTGACCGGCGGCAAAGAACGAATCAATCATTTTATTACTGCCTATGTACCTGATTTCCAGAAGCCGGCTGATTATGAGGGTTTTGTGAAACACCTCCATTTGGTCAAGACCGCGCATTACACCGCGATGTTACGCGAAGGTGGCATTCCGTTGCGCCCAAATATAAAACGCCTGATTACCGAAGCCAAACAGGCAGGATTGAAGCTTGCCATTGCCACCACCACATCGCTGGATAACGTCGTCACGCTTTTACAACAGGGGTTGGGCGTAGGTAGCGAAGCTCTGTTTGACGTCATTGGTTATGGCGATATCGTTCAGCATAAAAAACCCGCACCCGACATTTATTATTGGGTGTTGGAGAGGCTGGGCCTCGATGCTGCTGATTGCATTGCGTTGGAGGACTCCGAGAATGGTCTGCGCTCCAGCTTGGCCGCTGGATTGAAAACTTTCGTTACAATTAATCACTACACGAGCAAGCAGGATTTTTCTGGAGCGTCAGCGGTGCTGGATGATTTAAGTAATTTAGAAAGCTTTTATCAGGTTGCTGGTCTAGACTTTTCCAAACAGACGGCATCTGTTTAGATTTTTGCAACCCATTTTTTTTCATACGCTTTCCCGGTAGGAAAAATTCCCTCCTTGCTAAATAGCCAACGTGAATTTTGTGGCTTCTCTACTATAGCTATCAAAATCACGCCCGCAGCGAATGACATGACCATAGAGATAATATGAGATGCAATCGTGTAGCATAGTGCTCCCGCATCGTTTCTTGAATAGCCGCACAGTAAGTATTGCTGCTACTGCATTAGACTTGATTACAAAAAATTTATGGAAAAAATACGTCTCTCCAAACTGATGTCCGAACAGGGCTTGTGCTCCCGCCGCGAGGCAGATAGCTATATTGAACGTGGATGGGTGCTGGTGGATGGCAAGCCAGTAACTGAGCTGGGCACGAAAATAGATCCCACCCAGCGCATCACGCTGAACCGCGCCGCCCAGGCACAACAACAAACGCGCGTAACTATCCTGCTGAATAAGCCGATTGGTTTTGTTTCCGGGCAGGCGGAAGATAACCACAAGCCCGCAGTTACCCTGATTAATGCTTCATCGCGCTTTGCCAGCGATCAATCACCGCTGTCTTTTCATCCCATGCATTTGAACGGCATCGCGCCCGCGGGCCGGCTGGATATTGATTCGCAGGGTTTGCTGGTATTGACCCAGGATGGCCGCATCGCCAAACAACTTGTTGGCGAAGATTCCGCGCTGGACAAGGAGTACCTGGTGCGTGTGCAGGGCAAAATTTCAGCTAACGGCCTAACCATGTTGAACCACGGCCTCAAACTGGATGGCGAGATGCTTAAGCCCGCCAGAGTGAGCTGGCTGAATGACGATCAATTACGCTTCATTCTGCGCGAAGGCAAAAAACGCCAGATTCGTCGCATGTGTGAACTGGTCGGACTTAAAGTTACCGGATTAAAGCGCGTGCGTATCGGCAAAATTAAATTGGGCGATTTGCCCATTGGGCAATGGCGCTACCTGCGCGAAGACGAAGCATTCTAATAGCTGCAAATTTTTTTTGATGTTCACCGACGAATTTAACTTCGAACTTCCCGAGCACTTGATCGCGCAACACCCGCCCGAGCGGCGTGGTGCCAGTCGCTTGTTGTGCGTACGCGGGGAGTCTAGAGAAGACGCCGTGTTTGCCCAGCTGCCCTCCTTGGTACGTGAACACGATTTGCTGGTATTGAACGATGCGCGTGTGCTCAAGGCGCGTCTCTTCGGAGTAAAGGAAAGCGGCGGCAAAATTGAGGTATTGATCGAGCGTATTCTCGATGAACATCATGCGCTGGCCCAAGTGCGCGCCAGCCATGCGCCCAAGCCGGGCAGCCGATTGTTACTGGCTGACCAGCTCCCCGTTATGGTGCTGGGACGCGAGCGAGAATTTTT
>JANMWF010000010.1:0-9935 GCA_031393845.1 Nitrosomonadales bacterium
CTTGATCGACCAGATGGCATAACGCGTATTCAAAACTGCCGGGAATAACTTGCCGTTCAAAGTCGACCGGCAGTAGTTTTAAGCCTTTGTGTATCGCTTTGAATCGCGCCATATCGCATCCATTTTAGTTTTATTTCGTAATGGAATTATGGCAGATCAAGAGGTGAATTTTTAAGCAAATTCAGGTTTTTCTACAGCCTCAACGTTTGATATAAGGAGCTCGCTTTAGCGCGTCCCGCTTGATGGATGGATTAGGGTTGTAGATTGTTAATAACATAGAAACCCCAAAATGCTGCTAAAGGCCAAACGACAAACCCCGCAATGCTTAAAATTAAAGGACTGATTTTTGCGTCCAAAGTACCAAATAAAATGCCGCCAACAAGACTACCGAGAAAAAATAAAACAAAAGGCCAATACCACGCAACGTGAATAAAATAGTAAATGAGTAACCCCAAGCCAACTAACGTGCCAAGCAGAACGGAGGCATGGAGAGCGGATAAATAGTTTTAAGATTCGCCTTTGAAGCTATTGGCATGGTGCTGATGAGTGTTTATAAAGCCAAAGAATAAAACCCAGGCAATTACTAATGTGAAAGGCATGGAGATTGGCATAAGGCCCTAACGAATAGCGTTTATCTGCCGCCCTCCCCAAGCTTGTCAAACCCACGACCTTAATCGGCGTCGGATAAACCTCGTTGAACTGGACCATAGAAGAACGGAACCTATGGGGATTGTAAGGTTTTGAAGTGTGGCGTCAACCCAATGTCATGAGAGGGCGGCAATGGGTGAAGAAAAAACGGCTTGCCTGTCCGAGCACCAACCAAATTATCTGCACAGGCCCACGATCTTTTCGAACCCATTTGACCCCACCCTCACTTGTCTCAGCCTTTTTTATGACTGGCCAGCATTTCCCTCTGGACATCTTTCGCGTGAATAGCAAAAAAGATCAAAAACCAACACTTTCTGCTGCCGATCAGGCACAAATTCTGTAAATATCTGATTGCTGGCCGGTATGGTTGACGATCCAACCGTTTCCCGGTACATTCAGTTTTGGTGAAAAAGGGTGTTTATTTTTTCCTATACACTGAACAACAATATGTATTCAAATTTGGAATTTATAATCCAGCCAACCCAACACAAAGGAAAAAATATGTTCAGCAAAATTTTGGTATCCATGGCAATGATCGGTTCAATGGCTTTATTCTCTCAAGCGGCTCTTGCCAAAATTGGCGATGCTTGTAACAAAGACAACGCTACGACAGTATGTGACGCCACGAAAAATGAAGCCTGCCTTTTGGCAGTTACACCATCTAAATGTATCGCGCTTCATTCACTTGCAAAAGGCGCGACATGTGTGAAACCAGCCGTATGTTCATCAGACAAATGCACAGCTGGAAAATGCGAGTAATTAGCTATTGCTGAGATAGTTCGTAGTTGAGACTACCCGAATCTCCGAGATTTATTGTTCTAATAAATTTCGGAGATTCGGGTTTTTTCATTGATGGGCACAGCATGTCAAACTCTGCTGAAATCCCGCATCCCCTTAATTTTATATATTAATTTTTCATGCCAGTATCAGAAGATGGATTGCTACGCAATGGTGATGTGCATGAAGATCTGATTTGTAAACTGCGAAAGCTGTTGCCGCCAGAAGCCGTACTCACCGACAAAGAAGATCTACGCCCGTTCGAGTGTGATGGGTTATCGGTTTATCGACGTCTGCCCTTGGTAGTGGCTTTGCCCGAAACGATCGCGCAGGTGCAGGCCATCATGCGTCTGTGTCATGCTTTGCGGGTGCCCGTTGTGGCGCGCGGTGCAGGCACCGGTTTGTCCGGTGGGGCTCTGCCTTTGTCTGATGGCGTGCTGCTGAGTCTGGCAAAATTTAAACGCATACTCCATATTGATCCTGAAAATGCGGTGGCCATTTTGCAACCGGGTGTGCGTAATCTGGCAATTTCCGAGGCCGCAGCCGCTTACGGATTGTATTACGCGCCTGATCCTTCCTCGCAGATTGCCTGCACCATTGGCGGCAATGTCGCGGAAAATTCCGGCGGAGTGCATTGCCTGAAATATGGACTGACGGTACACAACATTCTGATGCTGAAAGTCGTGACGATGGAGGGAGAATTGCTGACCATCGGTGCTGAAACACTGGATTCTCCGGGCTATGATCTGCTGGCATTGATGGCTGGCTCGGAGGGCATGCTGGCGGTGATTGTCGAGGTTACCGTGAAATTACTGGCCAAGCCGGAGCGTGCGCAAGTTTTGCTGGCGGCCTTTGATGATGTCTTTAAAGCAGGGGAAGCAGTCGGGGCGATAATCGCTGCCGGTATTATTCCGGCCGGTCTGGAAATGATGGACAAGGTGGCTATTCAAGCGGCAGAAGATTATGCGCATGCCGGTTATCCTCGTGATGCAGAGGCGATTTTGTTGTGCGAGCTGGATGGCACCAATGCGGAAGTGTCCGAGCACATCATGGAAGTGCGCGAAATATTGCACCAGAGTGGCGCGACCGAGGTGCGTACTGCCGTTAACGAAGCAGAGCGACAACTGTTCTGGAAGGGGCGTAAATCCGCCTTTCCCGCAGTGGGGCGTATTTCACCGGATTATTACTGCATGGATGGAACGATTCCACGGCGTCAATTGCCGCATGTATTGCGCCAGATTAGCTTATGGTCGGAAGAGTACGGCTTGCCGGTGGCGAACGTGTTTCATGCCGGAGATGGCAACCTGCATCCGCTGATTTTGTTCGATGCCAATAAGGATGGCGAGTTGGCACGTACCGAGGAATTCGGTCAGCGTATTTTGCAACTATGCGTTGAAGTGGGCGGCTCTATCACCGGCGAGCATGGCGTCGGCATGGAAAAAATTAATCAGATGTGTATCCAGTTCAAAGCGGCCGAACTCAGCCAATTCCACGCGGTTAAAGCCGCTTTTGATCCCGCCGGTTTGCTTAATCCTGGGAAAGCCGTGCCCACCTTGCAGCGCTGCGCAGAGTTTGGCGCCATGCACGTCCATCACGGACAACTGCCCCATGCCGAACTGGAACGCTTCTGATGTGGGAGTGCGATATCAGTGAGACACTGCAACAGCAGGTGCGCAACGCCGTCGGTAACGGGACATCGCTCAAAATCGAAGGCGGCAATAGCAAAACATTTTTAGGACGAGAGACGCACGGCGAAATTCTGGATGTCAGCGGCCATCGCGGCATCGTCGAACATGATCCGCGCGAGTTGGTTTTGACTGCACGTAGCGGCACGCCGCTCAAGGAAATTGAAGCTGCGTTGGCAGAAACCGGGCAGATGCTGGCATTCGAGCCGCCGCATTTTGGTGACAACGCCACCTTGGGTGGTACCATTGCCTGCGGTCTGTCCGGGCCGCGTCGTCCTTTTTGCGGCTCCGCACGCGATTTTGTATTGGGCTGCAAGCTGATCAATGGCAAGGGCGAGATATTGCGCTTCGGTGGGCAGGTTATAAAAAACGTGGCGGGCTACGATGTCTCGCGTCTGATGGTTGGCGCATACGGTACGCTGGGCGTGTTACTGGAAATCAGCTTGAAAGTGCTGCCACGCCCAGCGGCGAGTTACACTCTGGTACAAGAATGCACTCAAGCGGTAGCCATCAGCACAATGAGTCGCTTGTTGTCCCAACCCGTACCGGTGGATGCCGCCTGTTATCATGCGGGGCATTGTTATTTGCGCGTGTCCGGTAGCGAGCAAGCTGTCAAGCATGCTCATGAGCATTTGGGCGGCGAAGTGATAGAAAAATCAGAATCCTTCTGGCATGCCTTGCGCGAACATCATCTGCCATTTCTTGGTTCTGCGAATCTGCTGTATCGGGTATTAGTGAAGCCCGCCGTGCCTCCTTTAGAAATTGCCGGCGAATGGTTGCTCGATTGGGGTGGTGCGCAGCGGTGGCTAGTGAGTGATGAACCCATTGCGTTGATACGCGAACGCGTCGCTACAGTAGGTGGGCATGTCACCCAGTTCCGAGGTGGAACACACAAGAACGAAATATTTCAGCCGCTCGCCGCGCCCTTGCTCGTCATTCATCAACGCCTGAAATCCAGTTTTGACCCAAACGGAATTTTTAACCGGGGGCGCATTTACGCCAACTTGTAAGCCATATGCAAACCGCGATTCCTCCTGAACTTCTTGTTAATCCCGACATCGCCGAAGCCGATGTGATTTTACGTTCTTGCGTGCACTGCGGGTTTTGCAACGCCACTTGCCCCACCTATCAATTGCTCGGCAACGAACTGGATGGGCCACGCGGACGCATTTATCTGATCAAGGAAATGCTGGAAGGCAATCAACCCAGCGAGAAGACACAAGTGCATCTGGACCGTTGCCTGACCTGCCGCGCCTGTGAAACCACCTGTCCATCCGGAGTGCAGTATGGTCGTTTGATTGACATCGGGCGGCAAATCATTGAGGAACGCGCGCCGCGTCCGTTGTGGCAAAAAATTGTGCGGCGCAGTCTGCTGGCAGTGTTGCCGTATCCCAAGCGTTTTGCGCTGGTGCTTGGTATTAGCCGTGTAGTGCGCCCATTATTACCCCTCTCTTTGCAACGTAAAATCCCAGCCCAACGACGGGTGCAGTCAGCCCGTCCGCAAGCGATTCATCCGCGCAGCATGCTGGTATTGGAAGGTTGTGTGCAATCGCTGAGTGCACCAAATATCAACACTGCTGCTGCATGCGTGCTAGATAAGCTGGGTATTTCTTTAATCAGCGCCTCCAAGGCCGGATGCTGTGGTGCCCTGAACCAGCACTTGGCTGATATTAATGGGGCACATGACATGATGCGCCGCAATATTGATGCCTGGTGGCCCTATATTGAGCAAGGCGCAGAGGCTATTGTGATGAGCTCCAGTGGCTGCGGCCTGATGGTAAAAGAATACGGCATAACGCTGAAACATGATCCAGATTATGCCGCGAAGGCGGCACGCATCAGCGAACTTACACGCGACTTGAGCGAAATTCTGAGCCGCGAAGATTTGAGTGCCTTGGCCGATGTGGGCAAAGGTGTGCGCGTCGCTTATCAATCGTCTTGCACCTTGCAGCATGGGCAAAAACTGTCTGGCGTAGTTGAAACTATCCTGCAAAACTGCGGTTACACGCTGACGCCAGTTGCGGACAGCCACCTGTGCTGTGGCGCTGCGGGCACTTATACTCTGATGCAACCCGCGCTGTCGCAGCAGCTGCTGGAAAATAAATTGGGTGCGCTGCAACAGGGCGCGGCTGAGGTTATTGCCACCGCCAACATCGGCTGCCAGCTGCATTTGGAAAGTGCAGCCCACTTGCCGGTTAAACACTGGATCGAGCTGTTGCAACCATTTTCCCAACAAGGGTCGCCCTGAAAGCAGTGAAAAAAGTTAAAATGCCACAATTAATGAATCGCAACCCGCAAGGAGAAAAAGCATGGCAATAAAATCGTTCCATCCCCCGCAACGCATTCTGATGGGTCCAGGCCCTTCGGATGTCAGCTCACGTGTACTGGAGGCCTTGTCGCGCCCCACTATCGGCCATCTTGATCCAGTGTTCGTAACCATGATGGACGAGATGAAAGAGCTGTTGAAGTATGCTTTCCAGACTAAAAATGAATTGACTATGCCCGTTTCCGCTCCCGGCTCGGCCGGAATGGAAACCTGCTTCGTCAATTTGGTTGAACCCGGCGACAAAGTCATCGTATGTCAGAACGGCGTGTTCGGCGGACGCATGAAGGAAAACGTTGAGCGCTGCGGCGGCACTGCAGTGATGGTGCAGGACGATTGGGGACGCGCAGTCGACCCACAAAAAGTGGAAGATGCACTCAAGACTAATCCTGATACCAAGATCGTTGCGTTTGTGCACGCAGAAACTTCCACGGGCGCTTTGTCTGATGCTAAAACCTTGGCGGCGCTTGCGCACAAATATGGTTGTTTGGTCATCGTGGACGCAGTCACCTCACTTGCTGGTTCGCCACTCAAGGTCGATGAATGGGAAATAGACGCTATTTATTCCGGCACGCAAAAATGTCTATCCTGCACCCCTGGACTTTCCCCGGTCAGTTTCAGTACGCGCGCGCTGGAGAAAATCAAGAACCGCAAGAACAAAGTGCAAAGCTGGTTTCTGGATTTGAATCTGGTCATGAGCTATTGGGGCGGTTCAACCAAACGCGCCTACCATCACACCGCGCCGATCAACGCACTATATGGCTTGCACGAAGCATTGGTGATATTGCAGGAAGAAGGCCTGGAAAATTCATGGGCTCGCCACACGAAAAACCACCTTGCCTTGCGCGCCGGCCTGGAAGCAATGGGATTGAAGTTTGTGGTGCCAGAATCTGAGCGTCTGCCACAACTGAACGCACTTACCATTCCAGATGGCGTGGACGATGCCGCCGTGCGTTCCACCCTGCTAAACGATTATCAACTGGAAATTGGTGCGGGCTTGGGCGTAATGGCAGGCAAGGTGTGGCGTATAGGCTTGATGGGTTACGCCAGCAATCAGAGCAATATTTTGGTGTGCCTCGGTGCGCTGGATGACGTATTAGGCAGGATGAAGGCTCCGGTTCAGCATGGCGTGGCAGTAGCTGCAGCGCAAAAAGTGCTGGCAGGCTGATTTTTGTTTATAAGGCCCTTAATGTTTGTTTTTAGGAATCCCCCTTTATGCTGAAACAAAGGGGGGGGTGCATTTGGATATATCTGAGCAAACGATGTAGCGGGTTCTATTGCTGGTGAATTGGCTTACCATATTTTATTGTCTGCCCCCCCCACTGACTGTTGACGACGTCTTTGAAATTAATGCCAAATGAAAAAATCTAAAATTAAATTCACTGTTACCCTCGACGACAAAAAGGTACCTGAAAAAATCGACTGGAGCGCAACTGATATTCAGGAACAAACTACCACTAATGCAATAATGATCGCTCTGTGGGACGCCCGGGAGAAGAATACGCTGCGTATTGATTTATGGACCAAAAACATGATGAAAGAGGAGATGAAAAAGTTTTATCATCAAAGTCTTTTGTTCATGGCAGATAATTTTGAACGTGCTACCGGAGATGTGGAAGCCGCGCAAGCGATGCGAAATTTTGCCCAGATGCTGGGTGAAAAAATGAATCTGGTTATGGAAAATAAATTTGTTGCTCTAAAAAACAATTAAACCAATCAAAGTTACCATCCTGCCCTTGGCACTACGATAACCCAGCACTATTACTTTCAACAAACAATCCTTTAAGGAATTAATTAAAAATGACGAAATCTGAAATTAAATTTACGGTCACTCTCGACGACAACATGGTGGCAGAAAAAATAGACTGGAGCGCTTCCGATGCGAAAGAGACCAACACGAGCAAAGGAGTAATGATTTCAGTTTGGGATACCAAGGAAAACAATACAATGCGGATTGATTTCTGGACCAAAGACATGATGGTCGATGAAATGTGTCAGTTTTATCACCAGACTTTTTTGTCAATGGCGGATACTTTCGAACGCGCTACCGGGGAAAAGGATGTGGCGAAATCAATGCGCAATTTTGCCCAGCAGTTTGGCGAAAAAGTGAATCTGTTTTCTAAACAAAAATTTGATGCGTAACGTCAGCACAAAAAAACGCAGTGGTACGTTCTTTCACCGTTAAATTATTACAATCAAGAGGAAAATCATGAAAACAGTCGGTGAATTAAGACAGGCTCTTGAAGGCGTGCCAGATGATCGTGTGCTGAAGGCGCAGGTAGTGGCCATAAACGGGAGCTCGTGGACGCTGAATGTCGAATTTTGCGCGTTGGTACCGGCTGGCTCAAGTATGCCAGGAGGCTCTATGGCGGTGCTGAAACTTACCCATCCTGAATTGGAAACCATGCCGGAGTGGCCAGCACCTACATGATACGCACCTAAATTATTCTAAATTATTATGGATATTACCCCGCTTTTCCTGGCCTTCATCCTCGGCATTATTGAAGGGCTAACCGAATTCCTGCCCATTTCCAGTACGGGTCACCTGATCATTGCCGGCGACTTACTCAACTTTAATGATGAGAGGGGCAAGGTATTCATGATCGTAATCCAGTTGGGTGCGATTTTGGCAGTGGTATGGGAATTTCGAGCCAAGCTGTTGGCAGTAACGCGTGGTTTAGTGGTGCGCGAACCCGTTGCCTTGCGCTTTGCCAGTAACGTGTTGGTGGCATTTTTGCCAGCTGTCGGGCTTGGGCTAATATTCCACCACTGGATCAAGACCTATCTGTTTAATCCTTACACCGTGGCGATGGCGCTAATCGTGGGAGGCTTGGTGATTCTGTGGGTGGAGAAACGAGCGTTTCACCCGCACATCAAAAGTATTGAAGATATGCGCTGGCAGGATGCAATCAAGGTGGGATTTGCCCAGTCGGTAGCCATGTTTCCTGGCGTTTCCCGCTCCGGCGCAACCATCATGGGCGGGATGATTTTTGGACTTGATCGACGAGTTGCGACCGAGTTTTCTTTCTTTCTTGCTATTCCTACTATGTTCGGAGCAACCGCCCTCGACCTTTACAAGAACTGGAATATGCTATCAGCCACAGATCTGCCAGTATTCGCAGTAGGTTTTATTGCCGCGTTCGTCAGCGCCTATCTGGCAGTGGCGGCCTTACTTAAATTTATTTCCAATCATACTTTTGTGGGGTTTGCCTGGTATCGCATTGTATTCGGTCTGATAGTACTGGTTACCGCCTACAGCGGTGTTGTGGAATGGTAAGCTTTTCAAACGATTAACTGCCGATAGACCTATAAGATTTAGCTCTGTTCCCACGGTAATTCACGTGCGCGCCAGCCACCCAGCACATTACGGTGCTTGTTGGCGTCTTTATCGCCTTCAAAGCCTTCCAGCACGTTGTAGGATTCGGTATAACCGGCTTCGGACGCAGCTACAGCGGCATTATGAGAGCGGGCACCACTGCGGCAGATGAATAATACCAATGCCTCTTTGTCCACCTGCTGCTCAAGCTGCGCCATGAAATTCGGGTTGTGTTTCATGCCGGGATAGGTAGCCCATTCAATTTCCACTGCATCAGGGATATGCCCCACCCAATCCAGCTCAGCGCGTGTGCGCACGTCGACCAGCTTGGCGCCAGGCGCAGCTTGCAGTATGTCGTAAGCCTCATTCGGCAGCAGGGCACCCTCATAGGGTAAATTCATTTCTTTGGCACGTTTTTGCGCGGCGTTCAAAATTGCTGTGATTTTCCCCATGATATTTCTCCGCTATTGTTCAATGGATAACCCGCGAGCACTGCTCGCGGAGGACGATTGGATACTATCTCAATGCAGCAAAAAATCCTATCCGCTCGTACCCTGCAAACACACAAGGTCGAGACTCTGTAATGCAAATTCAGCGAGATTAGGACGATGAATGCTTACCGCAACATCTTGCATCACCATCAATGGTTATGCACAAAAATAGTGCGTGACCATGGCATGCACCCCGAAAAAAGCGCACATTTAAATCCAATTATCCTCATGAATATGGCAAAATGCTCGTTTTAGAGTTGGAATATGAAGTGGAACACTTCGTGCTTGATTCTCAAGTTTAAGTTTGTGTAATTTCCAGTTTATTTTTTAGTTTAGTCGTTAACGTTTATGGAGAGAATTATTATGTCGAAGTCAGTTGCTGATGTTCTTAAGTTACTTAAAGACAATGAAGTTAAATTTGTTGACCTACGCTTCACTGATACCCGTGGCAAAGAACAGCATGTTTCGATTCCGGCACATGTGGTGTCAGATAGTGACGATTGGTTCGAATCCGGCCACGCCTTTGACGGTTCTTCCATCGCTGGCTGGAAAGGCATACAAGCATCCGACATGCTGTTGATGGCCGATCCTGCCTCCGCATTCCTCGATCCTTTTATGGACGAAACCACATTGGTGATGACTTGCGACGTAGTGGAGCCATCCGACGGCAAAGGTTATGACCGCGATCCACGCTC
>JANMWF010000014.1:0-34343 GCA_031393845.1 Nitrosomonadales bacterium
CACACCAAGTGAACTATATTTAAAAAAATTAAAGTCTTGCCATTGTCTGCCGATAACACAAATAGAGGCTTGAATTTGCCCCCTTGCAGATTCAATTTTTCAATAAAAATACATATATTTCAATTGTTTGATGTAAAATGCATACCAAGTGAAATATATTTTTAAATATAATTAAAGTTTTGCTATTGTCTGTCGATAACAAAAATGTAAGCTTGAATTTGTCCCCTTGCAGATTCAGGTAAGCATGTAATCCTCCACTTAAACCTGATACGAGTAAGCAGAGGCTTGTCTATCCGTGTAGGAAAGTTTCTTACAAAGAGATCAGAAGTCTTCTGATTTCTTTCTGTTCGTCCGTGTAGCAATATTCAACCGTCGAAAAAGACAGTGTTGTTAATTTGCAAGGGGACGAATCATGAATACAGATCAACTTCATCAAGAAATTAAAGAAGCCAATCTTTCTTATATGTTGCTTGCGCGGCAGATGATTCAGGAAGACAAGGAGGCAGCTATTTTTCGTCTTGGCATTAACCAAGAAATGGCTGAACTCATCGCCGGCTTAAGCTCAGCACAATTACTCAAAATGGCGGCATCCAATATGTTGTTGTGCCGCTTTCGCTTTGATGAAAAGCTTCTGCTCAATATGATTACCGATTACAACAAGAACAGGATGATGTCGCAAGCACATACCACCATCCTGATGGCTGGGCAGCCTTTGGAGGCTCTAGCTGCTTGACGTAAATCAACTATTGGTGGGGGTATACCATGCGAAACAAGAGTGTTGTCACTGAAGCTTACCAAATCCAGATCGCCGTGGATTTAATCAAGCTAGGAGCACGTTTACAATTGCTGCAGGAAGAAACCGCTTTAAGTCGTGAACGTTTGCTTAAGCTGTACAAGGAAATAAAGGGTGTTTCGCCGTCCAAGGGTATGCTGCCCTATTCAACCGACTGGTTCATGAGCTGGTCGCCTAACATTCATTCTTCGCTATTTATGGACATTCATCAGTTTATGCTGACGCATACCCGCTTAACGGGCGTTGAGGCGCTTATTAAAAGTTATTGTTTATACCTTGAGCAAATCAATGCTAGCGGCGATGAGCCGATATTGAGTGTTACACGTGCATGGTTTCTAGTACGGTTCTTTGATGCAAAGATGCTGCAACTGACAGGCTGCACTGAATGTGGTGGACATTTCATAGCGCATGCCAATGGACTGTATGCCGACTATGTGTGTGGCATATGTCGTCCACCCTCTCGTGCCGGGAAAACAAAAAAGAACGCCGTAGCATCAAGTTTGTTGGCATTAAGTATGGCGAATTAAAGTTTTATTATCGGGTGCCGTTACCATCACAAAATGCTATGTGGAATAATAATGATGATGTTTGCGCTATTCGGCAGTATGAATGCACGAAATAATGTCGATTTATCAGATTTTTTTCCGAAGCTTTTCCAGAAGCTGATACTGCACTGCCACAAACAATCGCTTTGCGCGCAACTCAAGGGAGTTGAGCCATGTTGGTAATTGTCGGATACGTAATAATTTTAATTTCTGTGTTCGGCGGCTATGCGTTAGCAGGCGGGCATTTGGCTTCCTTGCTTCAGCCAATTGAGCTGTTGATGATAGCAGGTGCTGGTACGGGCGCTTTTTTAGTGGGAAATAGCGGCAAAACAATCAAGGCTACTTTGAAAGCATTGCCTAGTATATTTAAGGGCGCTAAATATACTAAAGATCACTATATGGAACTAATGGCTCTACTCTATGAGTTGCTAGGCAAAATTCGCAAGGAAGGATTAATGGCCATTGAAAACGATATTGAGAATACAAATGAGAGCCCTCTCTTTGCCAAGTATCCAAAAGTAATGGCTGATCATCATATAATTGAATTTATGGCAGATTATCTGCGAATCATGTTGAGCGGCAACCTGAATGCGATGGAAATCGAGAACCTGATGGATGTAGAAATAGAAACCCATCACCATGAGGCAATGGTACCGTCGCATGTACTCGCCAAGTTTGGTGACGCCTTGCCAGCTTTCGGTATAGTTGCGGCGGTTATGGGGGTTGTACATACCATGGGGTCTGTTGGAATACCGCCCGCCGAATTGGGCGTGCTGATCGGTGCAGCATTGGTTGGTACTTTTCTCGGTATCCTGCTGGCTTATGGTTTCGTCGGCCCGTTGGCGACTTTACTGGAGCAAAAAGCAGAGGAGTCGAGCAAAATGTTCCAGACAGTCAAGGTTACATTGCTGGCTAATCTGAATGGCTACGCTCCAGCGATGGCGGTAGAGTTTGGTCGTAAGGTACTCAATTCTACTGAACGTCCCAGTTTTATCGAGTTGGAAGAACACGTCAAACAAAAGCGTTGAGTTGAATAGAAAATTCATATTGAGAGAGCTGCAACATGGCGAGCGACGATAAAAGACTTATAGTAGTTAAACGTATTAAGAAGGTGGCGGGCGGGCATCACGGCGGCGCATGGAAAATTGCTTACGCCGATTTTGTTACTGCAATGATGGCATTTTTTCTGTTGATGTGGCTGTTGGGTTCGACTGCTAAAGGTGATTTGAAAGGTATCTCTGCGTATTTTAATACGCCGCTCAAGGTTGCACTGTTAGGCGGATCTGGTAGCGGCGATAGCTCCAGCCTGATTAAGGGGGGGGGTAAGGACTTGACGCGTAGTGAAGGCCAAGTGAAGCAAGGGGAGCTTCCGACTGAAAAGAAGACAGTCAATCTGAAGGTGGCAACTGAAGAAGCTTTGCGTATTGAAAGGCGCAAAGAGCTGGACAATCTCAAGATGTTGAAAACCAGCCTGGAAAAGGCGATCGACGCCGACGCAAAGCTACAACAATTCAAGAAGCAAATTATGCTTGACATTACCACTGAAGGCCTGCGCATCCAAATCGTGGATGAAGAAAATCGTCCCATGTTTCAGAGTGGAAGTGCAAAACTTGAATCTTACTCTAAAGTAATTTTGCGTGAAATTGGTAATATGCTGAATCAAGTACCAAACAAGGTGAGCTTATCGGGGCATACAGATGCTCGACAATACTCTTTTGGAGAAAAAGGTTACAGCAATTGGGATCTGTCGGCAGATCGTGCCAATGCCTCGCGACGCGAGTTGATTGCGGGCGGGATGGCGGAGGAAAAAATGGTACGGGTAGTGGGATTGTCTTCTGCTGTGCTGTTCGACGCGAAAGATCCATTTAATCCGATTAACCGTCGCATCAACATTATCGTGATGAACAAAATGGCAGAAGAGTCTGTACGCACTGATGGAGGTACAGTCGAAGTGGAAGCTGAAAGCGGACCGTCTGCCCAGCAGTTAATAAAAAGCAATATTGAGAGCAACAATAGCCATCGATAATTTTAAATGAGCATTTCTGCTATGCACGGTAGGCAATATTATTTCCAGTCTGCGTTGATGTTCTTGAAACATGATTTTTAGTTGTTCATTACTGCCGAGATATCCACGTGCTTTTCAGTCCATTGAAAATGAATGTGCTTATTCATTTTCATGTATTAGTGGTATTCGTGTGGCTTAAACGATTTGCTTATTTACTTTTTATAGCCATCGTCCTATTATGTGGCACTCGCCAATATGAATAAGTTAAAGGTGAGGCACGTGAAACTGAGTGGGACTAAAAGTTGACGATTGGTTGTCTTATTTTAAATTTAAGACACTTGCTGGCTTCTCCATGAAGTTAATCAGTTGCGGCGTGATAAGTTGTATGCAGTTATCCATGTGGTCTATGTAATTCGATCAAATGGACGTGGTATCGTAATTGAAACAATATGTTATGTATTATGCATTTAATAAAAATGGAATAATGATTTATCAGGAGAATACTTTATACGTATGTTTTTTTCTGTAGCCGGTGAATCTTAATTTTAGTATCAATGAGTTATGTGGATATTGAAATAAATTAAATTCAATAAAAACTGTTTGGTACTATGGTGAACTTGTATATTGATTTACTTCCATAATGATTATTTGCACACTTAACGTAATAGCAATAAAAGCTTGTAGGAGTGAGGCACATTTCACCCCCACTCAACTATCCTCGTAAGATTTGATATTAAGGAGCTTATAATGAAAAAAACTGTTATGAATCTAGCTATCGTTTCCTGTTTTGCATTTGGCATTTCATTAGCGCAAGCTTCTGCCCATGGAAATGGGCATGAAGCTGCCAGCACTGATGATGGGCATGCTCATGATACGTCGGGTAACTATTTCAAGAAAGCAGATATAAGTGGTCAAGCACAAAATATTAAGGTTGATGCTAAAGGAGTTCGCCTTCCCTATAACATGGCTGCAGACATGCCAAGTGTAGGTGATAGCGAGCATGGGGTAAGGGCAATGCATGGCCAACCCGATCCATACCGTGTAGCCCATAATGTAGCAAAGCCAGTAGTTGAATCCAATAAGAATTGGTGCATGGTAGGAACTAATAATCCATCAGGATCTTGCTTTAATGCATACCCTACTAGTTCTGGAAGAAATTATTATAATGCCAGATAATACTTGGTAACATGGCACCATGATGTTTACGTAAAAATCGAACGACAAGCCAGCAGCAATGCTGGCCTTGCCGTTCATGCATTACATAATATTTTTGATTATTTTCGGCACCGACATTTTTACTTTTAGTCGGCATCAGCGATTCGCCTCCCGTATTTCACTCCACCTCCGCCACTACGTGCTTTCACTTCCAGCTTGATTTGTGTGTGTTTGTTTTCGGCGGATTCAAGTTCGAAGTGCAACACATTGCCAATTCACCTTTATTGCATAAAGGGCACCTCTAAAAATCCAATTTTGCGAGCAGCCGCTTTGCGGCTTGCCTGCTTACCCCGTTTCGTCACAATACGGCGTTACTCGAAAAAAATTATCGCTTACATATCAACTATATGCCGCGCTTAAATTTTTTACTCGTGCTTTGTCTTGCCTAGAAACTTGAATTTTTAGAGGTGCCCTAAAGACCAAGGGGTTGATACTTCTGGCGGGGTCAAGGCGCGGCTAAGCTGCGCCACGTGTGGTGCTTGCCCTTGATGCCGCCAGAAGTATCGATCAAACTTAAAAAGTTAATGAGAGCGCCTGGTGCAACCCGTGTTGCACTTCGAACTTGAATCCGCCCAATGGTTTTTCTTGAATATTGAAAATTATATAGCGCCAGCCTGATGTGCCTGCTCATCGGCATGGTAGCTACTACGCACCATCGGTCCGCAGGCTGCATGTGAGAATCCCATTCCCAGCGCGGACTGCTCGAACATTTTGAAGGTGTCCGGGTGGACATAACGTAACACCGGCAGATGACTGTCGGAGGGTTGCAAATATTGTCCCAGCGTGAGCATTTGTACATCGTGCGCGCGCATGTCTCTCATTACCTGTAGTACCTCCTCGTCAGTCTCGCCCAGTCCCAGCATCAAGCCGGATTTTGTTATCACCTGTGGAAAGCGCATTTTGAAATCTTTTAATAATTTGAGCGAATGAGTGTAGTCAGCGCCGGGACGCGCCAGTTTGTAGAGGCGCGGCACGGTTTCCATATTGTGGTTAAGTACGTCAGGTAGGCTATTCGCCAGAATGTCCAACGCGGTATCCAGGCGGCCACGAAAATCCGGTACCAGTGTTTCCAGCTTGGTATGTGGTGAAGTAGCGCGAATGGCAGTCAGACAATCGATGAAATGTTGCGCGCCCCCATCCCGCAGATCGTCGCGATCCACGCTGGTGATGACCACATACTTAAGCTTGAGTATCGCAATGGATTGCGCCAGATGTGCCGGTTCGTTAGCATCTGGCGCCAGCGGTTTGCCGTGCCCTACGTCGCAGAAGGGGCAGCGTCGTGTGCAGAGATCGCCTAGAATCATGAAGGTGGCCGTTCCCTTGCTGAAGCATTCGCCAATGTTGGGGCAAGAGGCTTCTTCACACACAGTGTGCAATTTGTGTTCACGTAGCAGGCGTTTGACATCGTGATAACCTTGCCCGCTACCGGATTTAACGCGTATCCATTCTGGTTTGCGTAGTCGTTGCTCTAGCTGAACAATTTTGATTGGATTACGTGTTGTTTTAGCTGCGCCAGTTTGCTTTTCTATTATAGTCATAATGGTTTTTCCTTTTAGCTGGTTTGCATGCAAGGCGTGCTCTTGCATAAGCCATTGTTCATTTTGTTGTAGGAGCGTGTCTTGTATGAAGTCTTAATTTTTTGCAGGAGCCTGCTTCTGCAAATATGCATTATTGGGCCGATTTCTCTGATTTATGTTGTTGTAATAGTTTGATCAAATTCTGTGCAAGTTGCAGTTCCAGTTCGGACCGTGGAGCGCAGATACCCAAGTCTTTCGTTTGGATAACACGCAATCCGGCAAACCCACAGGGGTTAATGTAAGCGAACGGGGCAAGATCCATGTCTACGTTGAACGCCAATCCGTGATAGCAGCATCCATTGCGGATTTTTAATCCGAGTGCGGCAATTTTTGCGCCATCTACATATACGCCCGGTGCTTCCTCTCGCCCCTGAGCTATTACGCCGAATGGTGCAAGCAAATCTACCACAGCCTGTTCCATTAGCCTTACCAGCCCACGCACGTTAAGTTTCCAGTGGCGTAAATCCAGCATAAGGTAAGCAACGACTTGGCCGGGGCCATGGTAGGTAATCTGGCCGCCGCGATCGATCTTGACTACCGGTATGTCGCTGGCATGCAGAAGGTGTTCCGGTTTTCCTGCCAAGCCTTGGGTATAAACTGGAAAATGATGTAGTAGCCAGATTTCGTCTCGCGTGTCGGCATTACGTGCACCGGTGAACTGTTTCATTGCTTGCCAGGTTTGCTGGTATTCGACCAGGCCTAGATGTTTTATCAGCGGTACCATTTCACTAAAGTACCATCACTACTTGTGGGTGGTCACACAATTCTTGATACAGTGCATTGAGTTGCTCGCGTGAAGTGGCGTGCACGGTACAGGTCAGACCGATATAGCGTGCGCCGCTACTGGGGCGCATTTCCATAGTGGCGGCGTTAAAGTCGTGATCGTAACGCATTACCACGTCCGCCACTGCTTGCGCGAAACCCTGATGCGACAGCCCTAACACCTTGATTGGAAAGTCGCATGGGTATTCGATAAGGCTGTCAGTTAGTGCCATGGATAACTTGGTAAGTTTAGGATATTCTATCCCCAAGAAGGCAGGGATCCAGTTTGATTGTTTTGATTACAGTTCAATAAAATTTATTAACTCTCGATATCTGCCAAGTTGTTAGCTAACCACACGAGAATGTCGAGTTTTCTTACGTCTTTCGCATTACGTCGCGCTTATAGTCCTGATAAAGTTTATGTAGTTTGGCGAACATCACTCCGGGTTTGCCATCGCCTACCGGTTTATTATCTAATGTGGTGATGGCAAGTACTTCCTTGGTGGAGGAGGTGAGTAAAAGCTCATCGGCGTTGAATATTTCGTCCTTGGCAATCTTGCGAACTTTATGAGGAATGTTGTTGTTAGCGGCGATTTCCAGCAATACGTCGTAGGTGATTCCAGGCAGCATTAGATTGTCTTTAGGCGGGGCGAGAAGGACGCCATTTTTTACCAAAAAAATGTTGCTGGCTGCGCCTTCAGTCATGAAATCATCATCACGGATTAAAATAGTTTCGGCACAGCCAGCGTCTATCGCCATTTGGCGTAGCAGCACGTTAGGTAAAAGTGAGATGGCCTTGATGTCACAACGCAGCCAGCGGTTATCCGGCGCGCTTATCGCCCCCACGCCACTGGTAAGTAACGCGGTGGGTGGTGTGAGAAGCGGATTGCTCATCATGAATATGGTCGGCTGAACCGAAGGGTTGGGAAAAGCATGGTCGCGTTTGGCCACCCCACGCGTGATATGCAGATATAAATACTGATCTTCGGCTGTGTTGCGTTCGATCAGATCCGTGATGAGCTTAGTCCATTCCTGGTCACTGTGCGGGTTTGTCAGGCGTATGCCGTCCAAGCTGAATTGCAGGCGCTTGAGATGTTCGGCCAGACGGAAAGCAAAGCGCGAATACACCGGGATAACTTCATATACGCCATCGCCGAAAATGAAGCCACGATCCAGCACGGGAATGCGGGCTTCTTCAATGGGCATGAATTGCCCGTTCAAATAGACTGTCATTTTATGATCCTTAAAGAAGCCATTATTTGAAAAGTAAACGGATGCTGTCCCAACCGCGTGAAAATACATTGGCTAGCGGCATAGGCTCCAGTGCCACCAGCCGGTATTCGGCATATGGTTTGCCGCCCAAGGTAATTTTTATCATACCGACTTTTTGCCCACTGGCAATCGGCGCAATAAGAGGCTGCTGTGTTTCCATGGTTGCCTTCAATTGTGCAAGTTGTCCTGTAGGGATGGACAGTAGCAGATCGCTGCGGAATCCCACTTTGACCATGCTCTCGGTGCCTTTCCACAGACGTAAGCTGGCTACCGGTTCGTTCTTCTGATACAGACGTACTGCTTCAAAATTTTGGAAGCCGTAATTTAGCAGCTTCTGGCTTTCGGTAGCTCGCAGGTTGTCTGAGGATGCGCCCAGCACGACTGATATTAGCCGCCGCTGGTTGCGTTTGGCCGAAGCCACTAAGCAGAATCCTGCACTTTCTGTATGTCCCGTTTTTATTCCATCCACATAAGGATCCATCCACAATAAGCGGTTGCGGTTGGCTTGATTGATATTGTTGTACTGATATTCGCGCAAGCTATAGATTGGATAGTGCTCGGGAAAGTCGCGCACTATGGCGGCCGCGAGTAGCGCAGTATCATATGCACTGGAATAGTGCTGAGGGTGCGGCAATCCGGTGGCGTTGATGTAATGCGTGTTGTTCATGCCCAATCGTTGCGCTTCCTGATTCATTAGTTTGGCGAAGTTTTCCTCGCTGCCAGCTATGGTGGTTGCCAACACACGCGCTGCATCGTTACCAGACTGTACGATGAGGCCACGCAGTAATTCTGCAATCGTCACTGGTTTATTTTTGTCGAGAAACATGCGTGATTCCACGCCTTGAGTGCGCAGTGCTTCTGCTGAAGGTATTATTGTCTGGTTCAGTAAAAATTTGTCCAGCTTGAGGGAGCTGAAGGTTAGATAAGCCGTCATCAACTTGGTAATGGATGCTGGTTCGGTGCGTTCATTGCCGTTCTGGTCGACCAGAATCTGATTGCTGGTAAAGTCGTATAGCAGATAGGATTTGGCTGCCAGCACTGGAGCGGGCGGCAGGTTGGTTAGCTGCGCCTGGGCAAACAATGGAAATAACAGAGCGACGAGAAACGACAACGTAAACTTCATATTGAGACCAATAACCAAAACCGCAATTATAGACGTGTGGGGTTGGTTGGGCTATGGGGTGAGTTTGATTGCTCAGGTTAAATGCGCCGGAATACCGCGCATCTTAATCAATATACTGCCGCAGCTTGTTCCGCTTGTTCAGCTACTTGTACACTAATTTCCTCAGCCTTGCTCGGATCGATGCCCAAAACTTCCCAATCCTCATCGCTGATGTTGGCATCAACGCGTTCCTGAATACCAAAGGAAGCCAGTAATTTTTCTGCCAAGCTAATCATGTGTACTATTGGTTGTCCCGCTGCCGCTTCGACCACATCCGGTGTATGGTGGTAGCGCAACACGGCAATAATTTCATCCGGCAAATTCCAGTGGCGTGCTAGCTCCGCACCCAATTCGTCATGGCATATTTCCAGTATTTCTCGTTCTATACTCAGTGCAGGACACTCAGATTCCACTGCCAAGCGTACATGCAGGTCATCGCTGCGTTTTGGATCCAGGAAAGCGAGCGCCAGATAACCGATGTCGTGCAGTATGCCAGCCAAAAAAACTTGGTCATCCTTAGGACGTATCTTTGTGGGCATGGCACGAGCGATGCCGAGCATGGCAAACGCGATGCCGAAGCTATGTAACCAAAGATCCTGTGTCTTAAACTTACCCGTGGATACTTTGGTCGACAAGGACATGATAGCGATGCCAGTTGCAATCGATTTGACACGGTTCATGCCCAGCAATATCGCTGCTTCTTTTACTGACGTTGATTTTCGAGTGGAGCCAAGATTTGCTGAATTGGATAGCCCGATAATTTTTGCTGAAATTTGCGGGTCTTGCTCAATCAGTATTAACATTTCTCGTTCGTCTTCGTCGGTATCCATAGATAGCGCCAGCAGCCTTTGTGCAATGACAGGCATGGCAGGTAGCGCATCAATATATTTGACCGCCTGTCTAAGATCAATATTTTGGTTGCCGGGAACTACATGTGTGCTATTGGTTGGCAAGTTCATTCCTCGAGCTAATTCTGTTTGTTATTGTTAAACGCGCATTATTTACGGTTAACATTCTAGCTAAATTTCTGACAGAAAGATGTTTATATTTCGTTAAATTTATGTAGATGCTCGGTTTTCTTGATCTTGTTGCTGAGGGCATGCTTGTCTATTTTCGCGCAATTCATGTATCTTACTGTAAATATTTTAAATTAAGGAGACTTAGATGCGTTACGTAATTGCAATTGCCATGCTGTTTTGTGCGACACAAGCATGGGCAGAAAATGTGGTAGTGAGCGACGCGTTGGTACGCGCCACGGCACCGGGACAAGAAAGCGCCGCAATACGGTTTTCCATTACCAGCAAGAAAGAAGCACAGCTGATAGCGATTGTCAGCCCGGTTGCGGGTGCAGTCGAAATTCATAGCATGACGCATGATAACGGGGTTATGAAAATGCGTGCCATTGAATTTCTGCCGCTACCTGCAGGCAAGACGGTTAAGCTAGGAGCGAGCGGTAATCATGTGATGTTGCTTAACCTCAAGAATCCGCTTAAAGCGGGTGACCATGTGCCACTTACCATCACCGTGGAGTTCGCCGATAAACGCAAGGAGCAGATTAATGTGAATGCCGAAGTCAAGTCGCTCACTGCAAGCAGTAATGAGCACGAGCATCATGCCCATTAGCTGCATCATTGAGTAAACGCGGACTGCGCGAGTAACTGGCAGCTTGGTGCCGCCCTTTTTTCGTGTTGCGATGATGGTGGACTTCTGGGGTAAAATGCGCGCCTGTTTAGCGAAGGAAAACATCATGTCACTTACCCCTGCCACCGCCGTCCAGAAAGCTCATACACTGTCTGAGGCGTTGCCATACATCCAACGGTTTTTCGATAAAACTATCGTAATAAAATATGGCGGCAATGCCATGACCGATCCCAAGTTGCAGGAAAGTTTTGCGCGCGATGTGGTGTTGCTCAAGCTGGTCGGCATGAATCCGGTAGTCGTTCATGGTGGAGGGCCGCAGATCAACGATCTACTTCAGCGCATTGGTAAGCAAGGGGCATTCGTCCAAGGCATGCGCGTCACGGATGAAGAGACCATGGATGTGGTTGAAATGGCGCTGGGTAAGGTCAACAAGGACATCGTTAACTTGATTAACCGGTATGGCGGTAAGGCGGTGGGGCTGACCGGGCAGGATTCCTCGTTTATCCGGGCGGACAAGATGCTGCTGGAAAGCCGCGATGAACCGGGCAAGTTGCTGGACATCGGTCTAGTGGGAGAAATTAATTTGATTGATCCATCAATTATAACTTTTCTCGATTCTGGCGATTTTATTCCGGTCATTGCGCCGATTGCTGTAGGGCCGGATGGTGAGACACTGAACATTAATGCCGATGTAGTGGCGGGCAAGTTGGCGGAAGTGCTGAAAGCAGAAAAGCTGGTGCTGTTAACTAACACGCCGGGCGTGCTGGACAAGAGCGGCAAGCTGCTCACTGGCCTGACACCAAAACAGATCGACGAACTGGTAGCGGACGGTACGCTGTCCGGCGGCATGTTACCGAAGATCAGTTCGGCGCTGGATGCTGCGCGCGGGGGAGTGAGGTCGGTGCACATTATTGATGGCCGCGTGGAACATGCGCTGTTGCTGGAAATTTTGACCGATGAAGGTGTAGGCACGCTGATTAAAAGTAAATGAGCCGTATTGTCTGGATTTTTGATCTGGATAACACATTGCACAATGCCGTGCCGCACATTTTTCCGCATATCAACCGCAGTATGACCGCTTACCTGCAACAACATCTGAAGTTGGATGAACAGGCGGCGAACGAATTGAGAATGCACTACTGGCAACGTTACGGCGCGACCCTAAGTGGCATGATGCGGCACCATGCCACCGACCTCGATCATTTTCTGTGGCATACACACCAGTTTCCACAGTTACCGCAGATGGTATTGTGTGAAGCGGGTTTGCGCCTTGTATTGAGAAGATTGCCGGGCAAGAAGCTGGTATTTTCCAACGCACCGCAGCACTATGCACATGCCGTGCTGCAGTTGTTGCGCATAGATGATTTGTTCGACGATGTGTTCGCCATTGAGCATACGCGTTACCAACCCAAACCACAGTTAGCAGGTTTTATACGATTGCTACGCAAGCATCGCCTGAATCCGGCGCGTTGCGTGATGGTGGAAGATAGTGCAGAAAACTTGCAGGCTGCCAAACGTCTGGGGATGCGCACCGTGTGGATAAATGCTACGTCCCGATTACCAGTTTATGTGGATGTGAAGATTCGTGATGTGATGAAGTTGCCGCGCATTTTATCGCGGCTGATTTGAAGAAGAATGGCATGGCCGCCAAATCGGCAAGATCAGTTTTGCGCGAGATCCGATGGCACAGTGGTCGCAGCAATGGACCATCTTTCTCGAAAATGATTGGTTTGCAAATAACAGGAGCTTCACCATGATATTGATTCTTTCTTCCAATACTAACCAGCAAAGCGGAGACTACCAGCAACTGATTGCTTATCTCGCCGGGTTGATGGGTGTTCAGATGCGCGTGCATGTTGAGCGCGGTACAGAGCAGGTATTAACCGAGATTTACCTCATCGGCAACACCAAGTCTTTAGACATAAAGGACATGCAAAGTTTGCCCTGTGTCGAGCGTGTGGTGCGCGTGTCGGAGGAATATCGTATCCTTGGGCAGCATAAAGATGACCCGCGTCCAACGTATTTCGACTATAACGGCGTGCGCTTTGGCCAGGACACGCTCAACGTGTTTGCCGGACTTTGTGCGGTGGACAACGCTGAACATGTCGAGATCATGTTAAAAGCATTGCGCGATAACGGCCAGATTTGCACGCGTATGGGCGCGTACAAGCCGCGCACCAGCCCCTATGCTTTTCAGGGGCATGGCAAGAATTGTTTGCCTTTTGTTTTCGACTTGGCGGGAAAGTACGGCATGAAGGTGATTGCGATGGAAATTACGCATGAGTCGCATCTCGACGAAATCCGCGCCGCATTGCTGCAGACCGGCAACCCCACTGGCGTGATGTTACAGATAGGCACACGCAATACACAGAATTTCGAACTGCTGAAAATCGTTGGACGTCAACAGGAATTCCCGGTGCTGCTTAAACGCGGTTTTGGGATCACGCTGGATGAATCACTAAACGCCGCCGAATATCTGGCGTCTGAAGGCAATCGCAATGTGGTGTTCGGCTTGCGTGGCATGAAGACCAACATGGGCGATCCGCACCGCAACTTGGTGGATTTTGCGCATGTGCCGGTGGTCAAGCGCCTGACCCGGATGCCTGTGTGCATTGACCCATCGCATTCAGTTGGCACGCGCAGTGCCGCGCCCGATGGCATTCTTGATTTGATGCATATCACCGCGCAGGGTGTGATGGCTGGCGCCAATATGGTGCTGGTAGATTTTCATCCAGTTCCCTTAAAGGCTCTGGTGGATGGGCCACAGGCATTATTGCTGAAAGAGTTGCCGCACTTCCTTGAGGATGTCCAAATTGCGCGTGACGCGTATCTCAAACGTGTGGCATTGGCGCAACGTTTTGCGCAGTGAACGGAGGCCTTCCATTTGAGTTTGATTCGCTTCCTTCGCTTTATTCTTCTCGCTTGCTGGAGATGAGTGCGATAAGCGAGGGTGCAAGTGATTATATTATTGTAAAGCACGCCATTTTTTTCTGCTTGCTGCTGTTTTGCGCAACTTCACAGGCCACGACGTCATTTACTGTCACCGATGTCAGTGGCACGCAATTAGTATTTGCCACACCGCCACAGCGCATCATCTCTTTAGCTCCAAACCTTACCGAACTCGCTTATGCCGCAGGCATGGGCAGCCATATGGTGGCGGTTACGGCATACAGCGACTATCCACAGCAAGCCAAACACTTGCCGCGAGTAGGCGATGCATTTCGACTTGACTGGGAACGTTTGGTCGCGTTAAAACCCGATCTGGTGCTGGCATGGGGCAGCGGCCTGTCATCGAGAGACCGCGCCACTTTTGAAAAACTGAAGTTGAAAGTGCTGGTATTGGAACCACGCCGTCTTCATGATATTCCCAAGATATTGCTCTTGCTGGGACGCATCGCCGGCATTGAGGCAGTAGCTGAAGCTGCCGCGTACGCTTTTGTGCAGCAGCTTGATACCTTGCGCCGGCAATATGCCGGACGCACTAAGGTGCGCGCCTATTTTCAAATAGCCGCAGCGCCGCTGCTTACGGTCAACGATGCACATATCATCAGTGACGTGCTGCGTTTGTGCGGTGCACAGAACGTATTTGCCGCTGTGCCCCTGTTGACTCCTGCCATTTCGAATGAGGCACTGGTAAAAGAAAATCCCCAGGCGATGCTGGCTGTCGCTGCCACGCATGAACAGGAAGAAGAGACAAAACGAATATGGCGCGGGTTGCCGTTAATTGCTGTCCGGCAAGGTCAAATGGCTTTCATTCATCCCGACCTGATCAGCCGCTCCACGCCGCGCATTCTGCTTGGTGCAAAACGGATATGCGAACAAATAGAGTCAGCTCGGCGTTAAGGGGTTTGAGCACACGAACAAGTTCATGCCTGTTGCTTGGTTCTTCTTGACTTGAAGCCTTGATGGAAAAACGACTCCAGCGCATCGGCAAGATAATAGCCCTGATTGAAAGACGGAACCGCAGCAGTGATCAGCGGTGCTAAAGGCAAAACCATTAACGAGCCCCGGTAGATGTATGGCTCTTGAGAAAATCCGCATAGGCCTTCATCAGCCCAGCCTGCAATGAAGTAGGCGCATGCCAACCTATTGCATTGAGGCGGGAAACGTCTAACAGTTTTCGCGGAGTTCCATCCTGTTTTGAGGTATCAAAAATGATTTCGCCATCAAACCCCACCGCCTCCTTTACTAATGCTGCCAGTTCGCCGATGGTTACATCTTCACCAACACCAATGTTCACCAAAGGAGGCTCAAACTTACCACTTATGGTTTCATCGCTGCCCAGTAATCCGCAATAAGCGTCATCCGGCAAATTCATCAGATAAACACAGGCATCGGCCATGTCTTCACTGTAAAGAAACTCTCGCTTGGTTGACCCGGTACCCCAAACTACCACTTGCTGCTCACCGCGCACCTTGGCTTCGTAAAATTTGCGGATCAGTGCCGGAGTGACATGACTATTGCTCAAATCGTAGCTGTCCCCCGGGCCATAAAGATTCGTCGGCATCACAGCCAAATAGCGTGTTCCATACTGGCGGTTATAGCTCCAGCACATCTCGATACCAGCAATCTTGGCCAAGGCATAAGGCCGGTTGGTTGGTTCCAAAGAGCCAGTAAGAAGACAATTCTCACGCATCGGCTGTGGCGCAAATTTTGGATAGACGCAGCTCGAACCGAGAAACATTAGACGCTTAACGGCATTCTGGTAGGACGCGTGGATGATGTTGGTCTGAATCGCCAAATTGTCACGTATGAACTCCGCTGGGTAGGTGTTATTAGCCAGAATTCCGCCCACCCTGGCGGCGGCAAGAAAGACATAGTCAGGTTGTTCCTGGGCGAAGAAAATTTCAGTGGCAGCCTGGTTGGTGAGATCCAGTTCGATGTGGGTGCGGGTAATAAGGTGGCTGAAGTCCTTGCCTTGCAAATTTCGCATGAGAGCCGAGCCAACGAGGCCGCGGTGTCCTGCGATGTAGATTTTGGAGTTTTTGTTCATTTGCTTCGGTGCTTGCTGATATCAGCCATAAAACCAATCGGACGAGAGGAGCCAACAGGCACTGGCATCAGTTGTCGGAAGGCGTCAGTCAGGCTCGCGATGGTTTGGTTGTGGCTGGATATCTTGCGTCCCAACTTTGCCTTTCTTTCCTCAACAGTCAGTTGATACATGCAGTTTGATGGGAAGCGCTCAAGGTTCCGGCGCATGGCCTGCTTCAATGACTTGGTGAGCACCCCATGCAGATCTGTCAAATCGGCTTCGGTCATGACTTTGTGTCCCTTACTCAAGAGAATTCGCTGAGCGATCGACCTCGGCGCGACGAGAGTGAAAGGGGTGTCATTCATGGTAGTCCATCGCCTTGTAGCCATGCTTTTTAACCAGCTCATCCCGTTCTGCAGCCTTCAAATCCTCACGTACCATCTCCGCCACCAGCTCATCAAAAGTTATTTTAGGCACCCAGCCCAATTTTTCTTTTGCCTTGGTCGGGTCACCCAGCAGGGTTTCCACTTCGGTGGGACGGAAGTAACGCGGATCAACCTTGACTATAGCTTTCTCTCCACCGGCAGGTGAAGAGGAAAGCAAAGAACCTACCTCATCCGCTCCCTGTCCCTCCCAGCGAATATTCATGCCCAGCTCCTTTGCCGCCGCATTTACAAAGTCGCGCACGCTGTACTGCACTCCGGTGGCGATAACAAAGTCCTCAGGCTCATCCTGTTGCAACATTAGCCACTGCATCTCGACATAATCCTTGGCGTGGCCCCAGTCACGCTTGGCATCCATGTTTCCCAAAAAAAGGCAATCTTGCAGGCCCAGCTTGATCCGCGCCAGTGCCCGAGTGATCTTGCGGGTAACAAACGTCTCGCCGCGAATAGGCGACTCATGGTTGAACAAAATCCCGTTGCAAGCATATATGCCATACGCTTCGCGGTAATTTACCGTGATCCAGTAGGCATAAAGCTTGGCCACTGCATAAGGGCTACGCGGGTAGAAAGGAGTAGTTTCTTTCTGCGGTGTTTCCTGGACGAGGCCGTATAGCTCTGAGGTGGAAGCCTGATAGAACCGCGTTTTCTTTTCCAGCCCGAGAATACGAATAGCCTCCAGAATGCGCAATGTACCAATGCCGTCAGCATTAGCGGTGTATTCTGGAGTTTCGAAGCTGACTGCCACATGGCTCATAGCCGCGAGGTTGTAGATTTCATCAGGTTGAACCTGCTGGATGATGCGAATAAGGTTGGTGGAGTCGGTAAGATCGCCATAATGCAAGATAAAACGCTTGTCATTAACGTGCGGATCTTGGTACAAATGATCAATACGATCAGTATTGAAGAGCGAGGCGCGGCGCTTAATTCCGTGGACCTCATAGCCGCCTTTATTTAGTAGAAACTCAGCTAAATAGGCACCATCTTGACCGGTGACGCCGGTGATCAAAGCTTTTTTCATTTGTACAGTCCTGTTAAACGATCTACTTAAACTAAGTTATTTTATCCACCTAAGCTGGGGAAAGCCACACCTACAATTTCGGCTTCATTGCTTTGGGAGGAGGAAAAGTATCCGTTTGGATTATGTTGTTGCCACCTCCATGCATCAGCGTACATATCGATAAGAGATTTTCGAGCTCACCAGCCAAGGATTCGCTGCACGTTGAAAGGGTCTGCACAGAATTCAGCAACATGCATGGGGCGGTAGTAAGTTATCTGAAACGGCACTAACTGACCAATGGCCTTCTCAATAGCGCGACTACACCTAATACGCTGTAGTCTTGGCAGGTTCCCAGATTGACAGTGAATGGCTCGCCACGCTCTAACAGCACCTTTAGCGCGGCAATATGTCCCTGAGCCAATCCAACACATGGATGTTGTCACGTATCCCGGTACTTTCTTGTGTAGGGCCACCATTATCATTCTTTGGACTAAAGTTTGAAAGTAAAATACTTTCAAAAAGAAAGATGTCACGATATGCTTTTAGTGGGTGGTGGTCGGAGCCTCAACCCACCTGCTTTAGTAGGTGGGTTGAGTTGGATGATTAGGGGCTGACAATGACAATTGCCACGTCGCGGCAAGACTTGTTGAAATCTTCGATGACCGGCACAGACATCGGTCAACAATCATGACAGTTGGTTGCCACTAAAACATTGGCATAACATCATCAACAGCTCAATACTGGCAGAAATACTCTGGATCGGCTAGTGCACAACACTGACCCATACACCCGTGGCTCACGAATCGATGCGCAAATGTAAAATAGTTTGACCAATCCTCTGAGCCAATGGTAAAAAATACCCCCGCGTCGCTAAGCACCTCATGTTCATTTTACCGTGGATTAACTGCCCCTACTTGCGTGGACTGGGTAGGATTGATTTAAAGTATTCCACAGTGCTACCGTTATTAGTTTTAAATGAGGACTAGTCGCATTAGCTCGTTCCAATTAAGGCTTCGATTCTGCTGGCGGAAGGTCAGGTATTCATCACAGAAAACAGAAGGCACATTTTTGAAAAACGATAACCAAAACTGACATAAAGAATGTCATGCGCGTAAACATGTCAGTAACAAACATCGAGCGTCATCTCAATGAAGATGGCTATGACGTTGGCAATTGGCGACTGATAATAGTTTGTGCAACATTCCAAATAGAGTCGAACCAACAAAAATACAATCGACGCAATGCCTATTAATAAATTTACCTTTCCGAACACTTTAGTCGAGTGGCTAAACCAGCTTGGTATCGCCTCGCTTTACGTGCTTTTCGGCGTTGTCATTTATCGCTACTTCACCATCAATGACATTGGGAGTGTTATCTGGCCGGGTAGCGGCTTGGCCTTAGCCGCAGTGCTCATTGGCGGAAAACGTTATTTATGGGGAGTACTTCTAGGTGCGTTGGTAGTGAATTTTCTATCAAGCAACTCACTTGTTTGGGTTGCAGGCGCCACATTGGCAAGCATACTTGAAGTTCTCTTGGGCGTTAGGTTGCTCACTCGCAGTGATAAATTTTCATCATCACTGAACACTCTGCGTGACTACCTGCTGTTGGCTGTATTGGGAGGAGCTGTTGCCAGCCTCATCGGCGCCCTCATTGGTACGTGCGCTTTGGTACTTTCAGGCTTCATCGCTCCAGCCGATTATTTTGAGAAAGCATTACATTGGTGGATGGGCGATGCGCTTGGTGTCGTGATGGTCACGCCTTTGATATTGGTTTGGTGGCATTGGTGGCGATCAAAGTCTGAGCATCGAACAGACAGGCAATGGTTGGAGGAACTGTTACTGATAAGCATCACGTTTATTGGCGGACAAATCGTTTTCCTCGGCTGGTTCCACGAAACTTAAAGCGACACACCTAAAGGTTTCATGATGTTCTTGTTCATCGCAAAGATTGCCATAAGAATTGGTATTCGTTCTACAACATTTGCCCTGAACATGGTAGCCATTCAAGCTCTATCAAGTGCTTACCTGAGAGTCGGCTTTTTTGCCAATGAAATAGCCAATGCTGGACTTCAGAATTATTGGTTTTACATGCTGATTCTGTCTGGGGTCGGCATGACTATGGCTGCGTATGTCAATGAACTCAGCCTGAAGGAATTTGATCTGCGCGAAAGCACCCAGCACTTAAAAAGAATCCTCGATAATTTATTTTCCTATGTTGCCTTGCTGGACATCAATGGAGTGATTCTGGAAGTCAACAAGGCGCAGCTTAATCGGGTCGGATTCCACCGTAAGGATGTAATCGGCCAACATTTTTATGATATGCCATGGTGGTCATATGACGAAAAGGTACGAGCCCAATTAATGTGGGTCATTGAAGCTGCCAAGCAAGGGGAAACACGACGCTATGACGTGGCAATAAAAATTGGAAACAGCTTAGTTCCCATTGATTTCCAGATTTCACCGGTACGCGATGAAAGTGGCAGGATCGTTGGTCTGCTGCCAACAGGAGTGGATATTACAGCCCGCAAACAAGCTGAGTCAGCGTTGAAGGAGAGTGCGGCGGAGCTACAAGAAGCGCAGCGAATCTCCCACGTGGGCAACTGGCAACTGGACTTGGCGACTAATCACGTCGTTTGGTCGGATGAACTTTACCACATGTTTGGGTTGAGCCCGAAGTTGCCGCCGCCGAATTACGCCGAGTACTACCGGTTCTTCACTTCTGAGAGTTGGGAGAGATTGAGCACCTCTATGCTCCATATACAGAAAACGGGACATCCCTACGAATTAGAGCTTGAGATGGTCAGGGCAAACGGAGAATGCAGGTGGATGCTGGCGCGCGGGGAAGCGCTGCGGAACACGAGTGGTGCAATTGCCACACTTCGAGGAGTGGCGATGGATATCACCGAGCGCAAGAGAGCTGAGGAACAAATCAAACATCTGTCCGACTATGACACGCTTACCCAGTTGCCTAACCGGCGACTTCTGATGGATCGGCTGAAACATGCGACGGCTTCCAGCTCCCGTAGCAAAAAGAATTGCGCGCTGTTGTTCATTGACTTGGATAATTTCAAGACGTTGAACGATATTTTGGGTCACGATATTGGTGACATGCTGCTAAAAAAGGTTGGGGAGCGCCTTTCTGCCTGCATCCGCGAGGGCGATACCGTAGCTCGCTTAGGAGGCGATGAATTCGTGATCATCCTGGAAAACATGAGCGAAAATGTTTTGGAAGCAGCCAACCAAGTCGAGATGGTCGGTTTCAAAATACTCGCTACCCTCAATCATCCTTATGACCTCGCGGGCAACCATCACGTCAGCACTCCGAGTATCGGCATCACTTTGTTCAGTGGCCACATGGAATCCATGGAAGCATTATTGAAGCGGGCGGATATTGCCATGTATCAAGCCAAGAAGGCAGGCCGCAATACTCTACGATTCTATGATCCTGAAATGCAGGCCGCTGTTATAACTCGTGCTGCTCTGGAAGATGACTTACGCCACGCGCTGGCGAAAAATCAATTCAAGCTCTATTTTCAATTGCAGGCCAACCACAACCGCCAGATTACCGGTGCCGAAGTACTGTTGCGTTGGCAGTGCCCAAAGCGGGGCCTGGTTCCGCCCTTGGATTTCATCCCGCTAGCGGAGGAAACTGGACAGATATTGTCTATTGGGCAGTGGGTGCTGGAGACCGCTTGCGCCCAATTAAAGTTATGGGAAGGCAACTCATGTACCCGGGATTTACAGCTTGCCGTCAATGTCAGCGCAAGGCAATTCCACCAAGCAGATTATGTTGAACAGGTCTGTAAAGTTCTGCGTAGTAGCGCGATCAAGCCCGACCGGCTCAAGCTGGAACTGACGGAAAGTTTAGTACTGGACAGCATTGAGGACACCATCATCAAAATGCATGCGCTCAGCGAAATTGGAGTGCACTTTTCCATGGATGACTTCGGCATCGGCTACTCATCTCTTTCTTATCTGACTCAATTACCATTCGATCAACTTAAAATTGACCAGTCCTTTGTACGCAATATCAGCGTAAAACCCAGTGATGAGGTTATTGTGCAGACCATCATCGGTATGGCCAAAAGTCTTCGGATGGATGTAATTGCCGAAGGCGTGGAGACTGAAGCACAACTCGCCTTTCTGGAGCGACATGGCTGCACAACCTATCAGGGCTATCTGTTTAGTAGACCCGTGCCACTGGAAACTTTTGAACAGCTACTAAACCAAACTCATTCCTATCCGAAGTACAGTGTGACGTGACATTTTGAGTTGTTTAGTATTTCTAATGGGTGTGCGAAATAGATAATGCTTCTTCACAAGGAAATAATTTCCTAAACCGCCTATGGTTTCATAAAACCACAGATGACCTTACCTTCATTTCAAGAACCGCAACAAGCCTAAAGATAAGAACCCGCGTCGAACACGTCTTTGCCGTGATCGAACGACTGTGAGGTTTTTCCAAAGTACTCTACCACGGCTTAGCCAAGAATGCCGGTCGCGGATTTACCGCGCTGGCATTGACAAATATTTACTTGTCTCGAAATCGATTGATGGCACAGGTGCGCCCATTGCGGGAAAATGGCTGGCGAAAAGCCTAATGAGCAGCCAGAAAGGACAAAATAAGCGGGTTAAACTTGCCTTTTTGCATAATCACGCATATTTTGTCACGGGAATCTTGGAAATGCGAGGCTTGTTCAGCGTAGCCTTAAGTGCATGATATACCCTGAATTGTTTGTTCGATGATTACATTGTTAGCGCATTGTGCATACGGCGTCGAGGATATCCATCAATGAGGCTAAGCGACAGCATGCGCTACCGCCAGTTCGGACAGTTACGTTTCTTGCAGCTTCACTGATTTCCTTTGCCATAAAATTTCTTCTTGCCCCATTGTGCGATTGAGTACACGACACAGTATGAACAATAAGTCAGAAAGACGGTTTAGGTAGGGTAGTCCATATTGCGGTACGGCTTCGAGGTGAGCGAGTGCTGCAAAGTCTCGTTCAGCACGACGTGACACGGTACGCGCCACATGACATTGTGCTGCGGCACGGGTTCCACCCGGCAGGATGAATTCTTTCAGTGGGGGCAGATCGGCGTTGTAGTGAGCAATGGCGGCATCCAGGTGCAGGAGTTTGTCTTCGGTAAATTGCGCAGCAGGATATGCCAATGCGCCGCCGAGATCGAACAGGTCATGCTGTACATGTAACAGCAAGTTGCGTACGTTATCCGGTATGGTTTCAGCGAGCAGTACGCCGAGGTGGCTGTTGAGTTCATCTACGCTGCCGATAGCGTGAATGCGTGCGCAAAATTTTTCCACGCGCGTGCCGTCGGCTAGTCCGGTGCTACCTTTATCCCCCGTGCGGGTGACGATTTTGCTTAAACGATTAGCCATTATTGTTTCTCCAGGCAATTCAAATATACATTTGCATCTGGCGCTGTGCCATTACGTTGCGCCTGCCAGATCATTTCACCCAGGCATTCCATCATGCGATGTTGAGCGTCGTGTTCTGATTCATGATGTGCGACAAGCCGCTGAAAGTGCATGCGGATACCATGCGGCTGGTTGATGGAAATCTGTTCCTCAATTGTGAGGTGCATCATCAGGTGCAGAAAGGGGTTAGTTGTGCCGTGCTCCGGTGCATAGTCCTTATCCTGATAGTGTTCCGGATTTTCCAGTATTGAGTAATATTCAGGATGCTTTTCGATAAGCTGTGCAGCGAGGTCTTCCAGTGGAGAAAGCAGCGCGCCTGCTCGACGCTTGCGCCAAGTATCGATTAGAAACATTCGTGCTTCATCTCTGCTGGGATTAAACATTATATTTCCTTGTGGCGGTATTCGCACAGATCAACGATGCTGCAAATGCCACATTTTGGCTTTCGCGCTTGACACACATAGCGTCCATGCAAGATCAGCCAATGGTGTGCATCATGTTTGAATTTATCTGGCACGAACTTGAGCAGTTTTTGTTCCACTTCCAGCGTGGTCTTGCCGGGGGCAAGGCTGGTGCGGTTGGATACGCGGAAGATGTGTGTATCCACTGCGATGGTGGGTTGGCCGAAGGCAGTGTTGAGTACTACGCTTGCGGTCTTGCGTCCTACTCCCGGCAGAGCTTCCAGCGCCTCGCGTGTTTGCGGCACTTTGCCATCATGATTGTCCAATAATAGTTGGCAGGTTTGAATAATGTGCCTTGCCTTGGTTTTGTAGAGACCGATGCGCTGCACATAGCCGCGCAATTTTTCTTCTCCCAGTTCGAGAATGCCATGTGGTGTGTTAGCCACTGGAAATAATTGCCGGGTGGCGGCATTTACGCTGACATCGGTAGCTTGCGCAGAGAGGATCACCGCCACAAGGAGCTCAAACACCGAGTGATATTCCAGCTCAGTGGTAGGATGCGGATTAGCTGCTTGCAGGCGGAGGAAAATTTCCTGGCGCTTTTCTGGATTCAAGAAGTGGCCTCACATAAGTAAAATTGGGCTGCGCAGTAGTTGCTCATTAATGGATAGTCTTGCATAAGGGATTCTGCAACTTCTGAGACTGGCATCCCAAAAGCGAGAAATTGTTTTGTTTTGATAACGCATGTCCAGTTTTTAAGAACCTGGCTAATATTTTACATGACAACTTGTGGGCCGCTAGAGTCCGGAGTAACAAAAATATGAAATCGGTGTAAGGATAGGCAGGCTGGTTAGCAAAAATGAGGTGGCGTAGTGCTGTTGCGCTGGGGTAGACAATACAGCTTAAGCCAGATTGGCTTCTGTCTTGACGGATGGGTTCACTGTACGCTACGCTGATACTACATTTTGGTCACGCGCATTTAAATAAACTTTATGTTTGATAAAAAAATAATTGGTTTCGCGGGTTATTCCGGTAGCGGCAAAACGACGTTACTGGAAAAAGTTATTCCTTTTCTGACTGCACAAGGCTTGCGCATTGCCGTTATCAAGCATGCCCACCATGATTTTGACATCGATAAGCCGGGTAAAGATACCTACCGCCATCGCAAGGCAGGTGCAGGCGAAGTATTAATTGTTTCTTCGCAAAGATGGGCATTAATGCACGAGCTTAACGATGAACCGGAGCCTAGCCTGGAATATCTCTGTTCACGGTTTTCAGGCTATGACCTTATATTGGCGGAAGGCTACAAGCATGCAGCCATACCGAAACTGGAAGTGCATCGCAAAGAAACCGGGGCCGAAAGTCTATATCCAACCGAACCGGGTATTATTGCAATTGTGACAAATAGCAAAGACAAATTTCCGCTACCTGTGCTTGATATTGACGTGCCAAAGGATGTGGCTGCGTTTATTCTGAATTATTTTTCCAGGGGAAGTCATGAAAATTGAGATAGTGTATTTTGGTAAGCCGAGAGAAATTTTGAAAATATCACAGGAAGCTGTAGATGTTCCGGAAGAGTCGTTGACGCTTGCCGGCCTGCTTGCATGGCTAAGTTTGCGAGGAGAAACATGGGCACAAGAAATGAACGAAGACCGCGTGCGCTGCGCGGTTAATCAGGAGTTTGCCGGTCTGGCAAGACCATTGAACGAAAATGACGAGATTGCCATCACCGCTCATTACCACGGGTGTTCAGAATTTTGGGTTGACGATCCCCGCTTAAGACCAAATGACCACCGCATTAAACAGAACTTATATTCTTGATTTTAAAGTAAATTTACAAATTTTAGCACAAAACGTTCGCCCACCGCAGTGCGCCGTACGGAGGTTTCTCGCTTGGAGAAAAATAAATTCGCTCATCCTTAGACTGGCTCAGGACGAATGGATTAACTTTTTCTGCAGGAGGTTGAAATTTGATTACCCACTCTATTTCACATAGAGTCAAGAAATTCTCATTATTTATACTTGATATAGACATGCAAAAGGAATTAGCCGTATTTATTTTGAATTATTTTTCCAGGAACAACCATGAAAATTGAATTGGTGTATTTCGGTCGGCCGAGAGAGCATTTGAAGATATCACGTGAAACTGCAGATGTGCCAGCAGAAGCATCCACGCTAGCCGGTCTTCTGGCATGGCTGCGTTTGCGTGGAGATATATGGGCGCAGGAGCTGGCAGACAGCCGCGTGCGTTGCGCGATTAATCAAGAGTTTGCTGGTTTGCCTGCTGCCATTAACGAGCATGACGAGATCGCCATTTTCTCGCCTATCTCCGGAGGTTGAAATGAGCGTGCTAATACAGGAAGACGATTTTGACCTTGCCTCCGAATTGGCAGTCCTGCGTTCCGGAAACTCAAAAGTGGGTGCCATGGTTAGCTTTGTCGGTTTAGTGCGCGATTTTAGTCATAATGAAACGATAGAAAGTATTTATCTTGAATACTATCCCGGCATGACAGAAAAGGCGCTGAATAAAATCATTGTTGAGGCGACTCAACGGTGGAGCTTAATAAATGTCCGTGTAATTCATCGCATTGGGCAGCTGTTTGCAAACGACCAGATCGTGCTGGTAGCGACTACGGCATTACATCGCGGTGAAGCATTTGCAGGCTGCGAATTCATCATTGATTACCTGAAAACTGCCGCCCCATTTTGGAAAAAAGAACAAACCAGGGAAGGTTCACAGTGGCTGGAAACACGTGACACTGATGTGAAGCGCATGGAACATTGGCATAACGATACAGTCAGGAAATCAGCATGACAAATGGTATGACCCACTTCGATCAAGATGGACAGGCACATATGGTGGATGTTGCTGGCAAGAGCGAGACCCAGCGTATCGCAAAAGCGTCCGGTAGTATCAAAATGAGCCCCAGCACGCTGGAGTTAATTGCTTCCGGTACCGCCAAGAAGGGCGATGTGCTGGGCATCGCGCGCATTGCTGCAATACAGGCGAGCAAGCGTACCGCTGAATTGATTCCATTATGTCACCCGCTGTATCTGACTCATGTTGCGGTGGAGTTTCATCTCGACCATGAGAGCAGCACGGTGGAATGCATCGCCACTACAGAAACGTTTGGCCGCACCGGTGTCGAAATTGAAGCCATGACCGCAGTAAGTATCGCCCTGCTTACTATCTATGATATGTGCAAGGCGGTTGATCGTGGAATGGAAATTAATCGGCTACGCTTACTGGAAAAAAAAGGTGGGCGTTCAGGGCATTGGCAAGCTGCATAACTTATTTTTGTCGTTGCGCTGACTTGGGACGGAATGACGTTAACACGTCTGGATTCGTTTCTATGTAGGGCCCACCAATCAAATCAATGCAGTAAGGCACGGCGGCAAAAATTCCATCCAGTGTTTCCTTGATTGCTTTCGGTTGCCCAGGCAAATTCAGAATTAGGGACTGCCCGCGCGTCACGCCAAGCTGGCGTGACAAAATTGCCGTAGGAACATAACGCAGGCTGACTGCACGCATTTGTTCTCCGAAACCAGGTAACACCTTGTGTGCCACGGCCAATGTAGCCTCCGGAGTAACATCGCGTAACGCTGGACCGGTTCCCCCTGTAGTCAAGATCAGATGGCACTTCTCCTGGTCTGCCAATTCAATCAAGGTAGTCTCAATCATCGTCTGTTCATCAGGAATTAAACGTGTGACACATTGCCATGGGCTAGTCAGAGTCTGTGTAAACCACTCTTGTAGCGCTGGTAAGCCCGCGTCCTGATAAACGCCACTGCTGGCTCGATCGCTAATTGAAATAAGGCCAATTTTAAGTGTATTTGTCATATGCTTCGTCAGGTCGGAGATGTAGAACAATTTTTCGCGTGGAATGTAACTTCACGATATTTTTAATTATGGTTTAACTTATTAGATAAGTCATAAAAACAATCATTTGTAAATTTTTAAAGGTGGTACGCTATTATAATTATCGCAATAAAACCATTCGTCCTCAGACGGATTTTAGCTCCGTCTACAGACTTTTAAGTTTGCTTATGAAAATCTACTATAGATTTCCTGGTTAACGCGTAGTTGCCGATGCACTGGCCGTCTGCGCTTGCTCTTTCAATAAGATTATTTTACTCAATACAATAATCATCAATAAGTGGTAATAGAGATCGAAATTGGACAGCCCAAGAAAGGCCCCGGCCGTCGCAAAGCCAACCATGCTTACTTGCCCCATTGCGGCTAAATCCGCCGCCCATTTTTTGTCAGGATCGCGTTTCGCCTGTTTTATTACCCAAGACCCGGTTTGCCATGTCAAGATAGCAAGCAATAACCATAGTCCAAGCCCGATAAATCCATGCTCACCCAGCACTTCAAAATATACGCTATGTACATCATGGATATTGGTCGGATCCGGTGCGTACACCTCGAATGTTTGCTGCTGGAACATTTCAAACCCGCCGCCGGTGGGACGATCTTTAGCCACATTCCATGCTGTCCACCAGGCGTTTATCCGGCCTTGAGCAGATTGATCCTGCTCATAAGTTTTAATGGTTGACATGCGGTCATACCAATCTTGCGGCATAACCATAGCCACAATACCGATGGCGCCTACAAGCATAACGCTGGTGAAAAATTTATTCCGGCTTTTCATCCAGAAAATTGAGCCCATTACTGCGGCGCCCACCAAGGCGCCTCGAGATTGTGTGCCAATGGCCGATACTGCGGTTAGTACCATTGCAGCACCCAATCCTTGGTGTAGCCATTTGCGTGTCTCATTCAACTGTAAATAGCGCATTAAAGGAATAGTCATTAGCAAAGCCAAAGCGATTTCATTGTTACCTTCTATGAATGTCCCTGGCGGTCCCTGGACACGGTGTGCGCCCCCTTTCAGTATCGTGAAAATTCCGCCTTTCACCCCCTAAAAACCGAGTGACAGTGCTATTATCCAAACCAGTCCATGCAACCGTTGGCGATTAGTTATTACCAGAGGTGTAAGAAAGATCATGATTTGAATTTTGAGGACTTTTTGCAATTGCTCCCAGGCCAGATTAGAGTAAAGTGCAAAATATGTGGTTACCGACATCCATAAAACATACATGAGCAGTATCGTCATCTCGCGCGTCCATGGCATGTATTTCGGCTCTTTTGAGGTGAATACACTAATCAATGTCGTAATTGCTACGATATAGGCAAAGGGCATGGAGGTCGCGAAACCCCAAGCCATCTTATGAGGGTTCATGTAACTCAACCAGGAGTAAAGGTAAAGGCCAACATGGGGACGTGATAAAGCCATAGGTAAAAGCCCAAACACTATGGCAGTGACGATCAAATCACGCACTGACTTACCTCTGTTCTTTCTCGGTGGAAGTGATGGTGAACCATGTCACGCGCTTCTTTAAATGTATATCCTTAAGCAAGCCATCGTGCAAACTTTGTGCGAGTTGTTGCTCATGATGCCAGCCGCGATCCTTGACCTGATACAACTTGCCCTTGCCTGATTGCGGTGTACCCAGCGCTTCGTTTCGCGCGAGGCGTCCGATCGCTTCAACGTAAACCTCGGCGCTATCGCGTACAGCGCGCCAAAATAGCGTGAGCTCGTTGTCGCCCTCATGCACTTCGGGGCAAATATGGGCGAGCAGCTTGCCGGTATCGATGCCGGAGTCGATGAAGTGTAGCGTGCAGCCGATTTTTTCCGGTTCGCCGTTATAGAGCGCCCAGAATGTGCAATCTGCGCCGCGGTATTCAGGCGACAAGCCACCATGCAGATTGACGATACCCAAAGAGCCGCGTGTAAGCAGCGCACCTTTGATGAGAGAGGTGCCGAACACGGCAATTATGTCGGGACGAAGCCGATCGGCAAGCTCGATTACACCTGGATGATTAATGTGTGGCACCTCAGTTATCAATTCGGGTCTGTCGAGTCGTGGCTCGGCATCGCCAAAGAAAAACTTGCCTTCACCCCCGTCGGCGTAACGCTTGCGGTCGCGTAGCCAACGCCATACTTTGCGCCATAAGTTATCTGGACGTAATGGTTTAAGCATTTTTTTGTACGTCCAGTGGCTACCTGCCTCTTGGACGATAGCTACTACCCGTGCGGTTCTACATAGCCGGTTCGCGACATAAAGATGTCGCGGCGCCCGCCCGCATAGCACCATTATTGAAAGCTCAGCCATGTGGATGCTCCCATGGCTTGGCGATTCGTGTAGCGACGGGAGGGATCACACAATCTTGCATATCCATCATCAGCGCATCGGCAAAAAATTTTGCAGCCCAGTTCGGATATTCGAAACGAGAATAATCTCCCCAGATCGGCGAGGAGCCAGCGATACCACCCCGCGCCGCCTCGTCAGCATCATCAAGACGCTGTGTGCGTTTTACGTAGCCGATTGCACGGCGCGCATTCTCGCGAAATTCCGGTGCGCTGCCATCTTGCGCCAGGCGTGTCCAATTGAGGCTCATTTGCGCTACGCCTGTGAGGCAGCTGTAATTTGCGCGTGGTATCCAATTATCCGTATAAGTGCCGGCAAGCCAGCCGTCGGCGCGCTGCACCCGCGCCATGCCGCGAGCAGCGGCAAGGGCAGCTGCAAGATACCGCGTATCGTCCAGCAATATTCCACTTTCCAAAAAACCACGAATCGCATAGGCGATGGTATGAGTAAACGGTGCTTTGTCCGGAGTAAAGGCGTTGGTGCAAAACCATCCGGAAGTTGTTTGCTGGGTGAGTGCCCAATCGAGATTGCGTCGCGCCGCTTGGGTTAGTTTTGGCTCGTTCGCGATCAGGCCCGTGGCCGCTAGCGCCCAAGTGCCCCGAGTGTTGTACACGTGCGCTACATCATTGTGTTCGAAGCGATGCCAGCAGCCATCGGCATCTTGCTGACGGACCAGCCACAAACCGGCCTTGACCGCTGCAGCCAGGCATTCTTGGCGGCCCAGCTGCAGATATCCGGCAAGCATGCCATGCATGATTTGACCGGTATTGAAGATCACCGGGCGGCTGCCTGTTTCGCCGAAGTGGCCGGGGAATGCGCCATCATTCTGCTGTATGGAGAGTTCCCAGTCGATCATGCGTCGAGCACGTCTCTCCAGATCAGGGCGTTCCAGCTCCTTGCTCGCCGCGAGGAAGGTTTCGATGATGTAGCCAGTGGTTTCCGGATAGCTTGGCAGCCAGCCGTCTTCGAAGCTCCATCCTGCCGAAACACCGCCTGCGTCGGGGTGGCCGTCCCTGATGTCCTGGGCACGGCAGAGCCAGTTGATTACGCCCGCGAGATGGATCGCATGGTCAAATTCGGGTTGGGCCGGTGCAGCAATGTCATTGAGGATCAGACGCATATGCCGCGGCCGCCAAGGACGGTAACGGAAAGGCAGTGCAAGCAGATTGGTAAGGCTCATGGGTTTTCCTGTTAAATTTTTTCCGGTTGCATGGTGGGCGGCGATTCTCGGAGTGCACTATCCAGGCCCGATTGCAGTGGCACGTGGCTCACCACGTAGCGGTACTTGCCCGAAACTTCTGGCGGAATCGAGTCCACAAATCGTAGTTCGATCCGCACGTTGTTGCCGAGTCGAGCTTGAATTCCGCTTACGGCCGTGTTGCGAGATTGCTCGGTCCAATCAGGGTTTCGCACCACCAAAATTTCTACGTCTTTAATGCTGTGCTGGATGAATTTGAACTCGTCAATGCCCTCCGTTGCACGCAGTACGTAGATTACCGCAAGCGCATGCATGATCGTGCCATCGGAGCGCACCACGAAATCTGTGGTGCGGCCCATTACTTCTCCAATTACATGTAGCCCGCGTCCGGCTTTGCAGGTGTCGTTCGCGTAGCGTACCACGTCGCCGGTGCGGTAACGGATAAAGGGCTGTGCGTGAGAACAGAGTCCGGTCATGACTGCTTCGCCGGATTCGCCGGGCGCGACTGGATTACCTTGGGCATCGAGGACTTCGAGGATGATACTTTCGCTCATCAACAGCATCTGGCCGTCTGGGGTTTCGTGAGCGGTGAAACCAATGTCGCGGCTGCCGAATTCATTGGCGGCGGGAACGCCAAAAGTATCTTCGATCAGTTTGCGCTGGTGCGGATAAAGCGGTTCGCCGGTGGTACATATCACCTTGAGCGAGGGCAACCTGAGTCTGATGTTGCGTTCCCCTGCGTGTGCCGCCAGCAGAGCCAAGCTACTGGCGTAGCCATAAATGCATTTGGGCTGGAACCCGAGAATGGCTTCGATGTAGGCATCCATATTGGCTGCCGACATGTCGAAAGCGTTTAATAATAGCTGGTTGAGCAGTCGGTCCCGCAACGCCTTGATATGGCCGGTTTTGTTCAACTCGACCGGCGCGCCCCAGAGATAGACTTCCCGGTCACCCACATCGACGCCCCACCAGCGCCGTGCGCGTATGCGCCCGGCGGCATCAGAGGCTTGGCGCAGGCGTCCATAGTGAAAGATCAGCGGCTGGCCGCTGGAACCGCCAGTATTGTATTTAAAGGCCCCGCCAGGAATGTCGCGCCAGACCAGTTGCTCGATGTTGCGAGTGGCGTCCTGCTTGGTCATGGTGGGCAAGTGGCGCAGTGCTTCCAGGGTGAGCGTCGCGTTGCTGCGCGGCTCCAGACCGGCGGCGTGAATGCGCTCGGCATGCCATGGGCTGTGCTGTTCCGCCGACTGGAGCAGCAGCTTTAGCTTGTGCATCTGTAATTGCTCGACCTCTGCGCGGGACAGCCATTGGCTTTTTTCCAGCTCGTCCAGGTAGCCGAAAGTGGGGCGCTGTGTCAGCCGTTCATGCAGAGGAAACAGGGTATGCGCTACTAATCGGGTATAGAGATCGGCCATGTTTATTTTCCATTTTGGGTAACAGCCAGCGTCGCCCCATCCAGTGCCATTTTATACGCCAAAAAGAGTTCATCTCGTACACTTTCCCATGCGAATCGGTGCGCGTGATCGAGACCATTTTTAATCATGCATTCTCGCAACGACTCATCACGCAACACGCGTAGCATAGCCTCGGCCATCCGCCCTGGATCACGCGGTGGCACCAGCAATGCGGTCTTTCCGTTTTCCACCAGAAACGGTATGCCACCAACATCGGTGCTGACCACTGGTACACCGCTTGCCAATGCCTCTAAAATCGAGATCGGCATATTGTCTGCCAGACTGGGATTAAGAGCGATATCTGCCTCGCGATAAAGTACGGGCATGCGCTCGTTATCTATTTGACCTGCAAACACTACAGCATCGTCCACGCCCAGTTCCTTTGCCATCGCTTCCAATTTCGTGCGCTCTGGGCCGGAACCAGCGATAGTCAAACGCGCGTCAGGAATGGATTCACGCACAATGCGAAATGCTTTCAGCGCGGTGGTGTTGTCGTACAAAGGTTCCAGATTACGCGCCACCACGATATGCGGTGCCGAAAGGTTTCGTGTGCGCGTATGGTTAGGTATGAAGCGGCTTAAATCCACAATATTAGGTACTATGCGCGTGGTGAAATCTCGATTCGCGAATATTTTTTCCAGGAAACCGGAAGGCACGATGATTATATTGACTTGCCTCAGCGTCGGCTGTACCCAGGCAAATGCCCGAGTGAAAAAATCGTCTGCCTCGCCACCGCGGTAATTGACTAACACTGCCTTGCCGCGTAACTTTGCGGCCCACACCGCCGGTGCCGCAAATAAGTGCCACGACCAGCCGGAGTTGGCCATGACGTGAAATAAATCGACTCTGCCTGCAGCGTGCCATAAATGGAACAAGTACGGCAGCAAGCGAAACACGGCACGCAGCCCTTTGATGTGGCCGATAAAGCGTGGCCAGTAGGGGGCATTCACTGGGACAAGCTCTACGTTGACTCCTTCTTGCTTCAGTAACGTAGCCAATTGCCATGTCTGGTTGGCCATTCCGCCCGAAGGTGGCGGCAGTGGCCCAACGAGAGCAATTTTTAAATCTTGAATTCGCATCCGGATTATCTCGCCGTCTTGTCGGTTAAACGTCTGTAAACATCGCGATAGCGTGCTACGGATACTTTCCAGTTACGCTCAGTCTCGACAAAGCGCCGCCCGGTGGCTTTCATCGCCGCCCAGCGCTCGGGCGTGTTAAGCAAATCGAGTACCTTGCTCGCTAGGTCTTGCGGAGACTCGGCTTTAAACAGCACGCCCGTTTCGCCATCACGAATTAGTTCTCTGTGACCGCCCACGCTGGAAGCCACAAATAAACGGCCCTGTGCCATCGCTTCCAGCGGTTTCAACGGCGTAACTAATTCCGTGAGACGGATTGAGTGGCGTGGATAAACGAGTACGTCCACTAGGTCGTAATAGCGGTTCACTTCACTGTGTGGCACTCGGCCGGTGAACACTACCTTATCTGCAATGCCGAGTTGGTGAGATTGCTGTTTCAGTGCTTCTTCTTGTGGTCCACCGCCCACCAACAAAACACGTATATCCGGCGTTTGATAGAGCATGCGCGGTAACGCAGCTAGCAGCAAATCCAGTCCTTCATAGGCATAAAATGAGCCTATGAAGCCGAGGACACGGTAGCCTGCCAGACCTAGTTGCTTTTTAAGTACGGTATCTGGTGTGCTTTCAAAAGAAAATTTTTCAATATCCACGGCATTGGGGATGACGGTGATTCTTTGCGCCGAAATGCCACGCATCACGATATCGTTGCGCAAGCCTTCACAAATCGTGGTGATGGCATCCACGCGCTTTAAGGCATAGGTTTCAAGCGCACGAGTGAGGCGGTAACGCAGACCCTGTTTTTTGCTGGTGCCATGATCCACCGCCGCATCTTCCCAGAATGCACGAACCTCATAGACCACTGGAATGCCCAAGCTACGGCCAACGCGTAAAGCAGCTATGGCATTCAGAGCAGGGGAGTGAGCATGCAAAATGTCTGGTTTAACAATTCTGGCTACTTTGTTAAGGCGACGAGTAAGACTGTTAATGACGGAAATTTGGTTCAATAAAGGTACTTTCGTCATTTGGGCAATCGCATGGCGTGTACGGAAAAAATGCCAGCCATCGATAGTCTCTTCGCTTGCGCTACAGATACCCTGCTTTGGGCTAGTCAGGTGACTGGTTTTCCACCCTAAAGCACGATGTTCTTTAAGAATAGAAAGAGTGCGAAAAGTATAGCCACTATGCAG
>JANMWF010000117.1:0-4892 GCA_031393845.1 Nitrosomonadales bacterium
GTTGCGATATTCCAGGAAGTCCACAGCTAGTTTCGCAGCCAGCATCTGAGCCGCATCATCCAGTGCTATTCGCGCTGGCTCTGTACTTGCGATGATACCGCCGTAAACGCAAAACGGTAGTGAAGATAATGAATGTCCAAACAATCTGCTGTTAATCTCTGCTAACGGCAAGACGCCTTGAATGGTTCCATTTTCTTCAGCCAGCAGGAAGTGAGTGTGATGCCCAAAGGCGCGTTCTATTACTTCTTTCCAGCCAGCACGATGAAAAAATGTGGCGGCAGGACAGGCGTAAACGAATTCGTCCCAGCGTGCGGCGTCATTTGATGCCATCACACGTACCTGCAGTGTGGATGCGACCGCTGAAAATTCCTTCACGCGCCTGCTTTCATGAATATACGGTCCATGCGGTCCCAGTGAAAATCCCGCAACAACGATTGTATGCGGGGCTCCATACGTTTCAGATTGACGTAATGACGAAAGCGTGTTTTCGTCGAGATGTTAGATTGACGCGGTTGGTCTGGATCAAGCTCCCACGGGTGAAAATAAAAAATACAGGGTTTGCCGTCCTGCCGGTTGACACGGTGTATGAGCCAACGCGACGCTTGATAGGGTAGTAGTCTGAAATAGCCTCCACCTGCCGCTGGCAAGTTACGGCCCAATAATATCGCAGTGGTGGGGGGGAGTTCCAGCATGCCGTCTTTGCCGCGCGGGTAGTGGGCAAAGCGAGGTGCCTCGGGCATGCCGTAATGGTCGTGCCGAATCGGATAAATACTGGAACTATATTGATAGCCAGCTTCCTGCAGTAAATCAAGCGCCCACAGGTTATCAGCACCGATGGAAAAACTCGGGGCGCGATAACCAATTACCGGGCTACCTGAGAGGTCTTCTAATGTTTTTTTGGCGCGAGAGATGTCCTCGATGAATTCATTGCGGCTCAGCTCGCTAATGCGTTGATGGCCATAACCATGACTGGCAAGCTCATGTCCATTGTCTACGATGCGGCGCACAATGGTAGGGTAACGCTCAGCGATCCAACCTAAAGTGAAAAAAGTTGCGTGCGCCTTACCTTCATCCAGCAAAGCTAGTGCGATATCAATATTGCGTTCTACTCGGCACGGCAGACTTTCCCATTGCTTGCGCGGGATGGTGGAGGCGAAGGCCGAAACCTGAAAGTAATCTTCCACGTCGATAGTCATCGCATTAAGTATTGGCGCTGTGGTCATCAGATTTTTTTCCGGTACAAATCCATTTTTTTTTATCTAAGTGCATTACGGAAAAAATGTCGTGCTTACATATTCGTCATGCGAGTTGCTGCAAAATCTTTGCTAACGGTCAATCTGGGTAACGTATGCTCGTAAACTTTTTTCCGCGTTTTTTTGGATTACTTTGAATTTGATCACTCTGGATTTGTAGAGGCTTCAATAATTAGTTGCTTTGTAAACCGTTTTTCAGCCAATCAAGAATTTCCGCTGCAATGCGTGTTGAGGCATGCCCATCCCAGAATTCAGGGATTCTGCCTGTTTTTCCGCCAGTAAGCATGATTTCGTCAAATATCGTTAGTATCTTTGCTGAATCCAGTCCGGCGATAGTGTTGGTACCCTCATCCACCGTGATCGGCCTTTCCGTATTATTTCTGAGTGTAATGCAGGGTACGCCAAGGGCCGTGGTTTCTTCTTGAATACCGCCTGAGTCAGTCAATACAACTCGTGCATCCTTCATAAGCCCCAGCATTTCCAGATAACCCATTGGAGGTAGTTGCAATACTGTAGGGACATCCAGCATTTGGCTCAATCCAAATTTTTGGATCATGTCACGAGTGCGCGGATGCACCGGAAAAATAACTGGCAATCTGGCACTAATCTTGAGGATTGTTTCAAGCAATGAGCGCAAAGTATCGGGATCATCCACATTGGAAGGCCGGTGTGCGGTGAGGATGGCATATCCGTCATGGCCAACCAGAAACTCTTCCCTGCCAGCATTCTGCAGGATTTTAGATACCGAGACTGCCTTTCCAAGGTTGTGATGCAAGGTGTCGATCATGACATTGCCGACAAATCGAATGCGATATTCGGCTATTCCTTCGCGCAACAGGTTTTCGCGACCACTGCGCTCAGTGATGAAAAGAAGTTCAGATATTTGATCGGTTAAAACCCGGTTAATTTCTTCTGGCATGGCGCGGTCGAAACTGCGCAGACCGGCCTCGACGTGAATTACGGGAACCCCTTTTTTTACTGCGACAAGCGCGCAGGCTAGCGTTGAATTCACATCACCGACGACCAGCACTGCGGAAGGATGCTTTGCGTTCAGAACTGATTCGAAGCGGAGCATCACATTGGCGGTTTGCTCTGTGTGGCTTCCAGAGCCAACCTCTAGATTAATATCGGGCTGTGATATGCCAAGCGCTTCGAAATATTGATGGTTCATGGCTACGTCATAATGTTGGCCGGTATGAACCAGGGATACATCAATTTCTGGTTCAAGAGCGGCAAAAGCCGCCATGATAGGAGCCATTTTCATGAAATTAGGGCGCGCGCCTACAACACATAGAATGCTATAAAGTGCAGGAGTAGGTGGTTTATTGATTTTCATTAACTATTATTTTTTAAGATTAGTTTTCAATATTATTTGTGAGGCCGCAGCACGCTGTTGACTCGACTTTGATCATGCCCCTCGATGCTCGTGCGAACCCGCATATCGTATGCAGAGTGGCTCTAGAATTGCACGTGCGGCTGCCACATGTCGTTGATTTTGGATTATGTTTTGTTGAATCAGCATTTACATGCAGTCCCAATTTTTCTGCGAGAAGCGCAGAGCGCCGACATATACCAAAATTGCTTATTCTGCAATTCTTAGGTCTGCTTTGGATTCCATTCATATTGACCCAGTACTGTCTTATCTCGTGCGAGTTGAATTATCTACTTCAACCCTATTCTCAATTTGCATCTGCTTCGTCCCCGCTTTTTTCAAAACTGAATCTTGGTATCGTTGTTTGCAGGTGTGCTAAGTATTTGTATCCATTTGTGCTCTGAATTACCCGGTTGTTTAAGATATTTCGTTGCTAACGCAATTTGCAGCTCTAACAATCTTGCAAAAATGGCACATTAAAAGTTAATACGCTCATTATTGAATCATCAATAATATCGATGTGGTTATTTACTTTGTAAGGTTATTGATGTTTGGATTGGAGCGAGAAAGAATCCGTTTAAGCAGATCCAGAACGGAGATGACTGAGTTTTCCATCTTGAAAAGCCTTCCGTCCATATTTTCCAAGCTGCCCTGAGCATCCATATTTCCCAAGCTCACCTGAACATCCATATTTTCCAAGCTTCCCTGAGTATCCTCTTTCCGCCCGATTTGCAGGGTGTCGGATAAATTCCGCGCTGCGGTCTCCGATAGAGGGAGGGTAAGTTCCTGTTGGATATCACCTATTACTTCAGTCACATCAGAGCTTTTGAAATTGTGCCGCTCTTCGAGATAACCCATTAGAAAAAGGCGATCACAAAGTGTATTTATTTTGCGCGGGATGCCTCCGGTAAAATTGTAGATTTCGAAGAAGGCATCCTCGCTTAAGGAAGGATCTCCATTCCAGCCAACGGTATGCAGCCGGTGTTCGATGTAGTCTTTTGTTTCCTGTGCGTCTAATGGTCCCAGGTGGTAGGTCGCAATGACCCTCTGTTGCAATTGTTGCATGTCGGGACTAAGAAGGGTTTTTCTGAATTCAGGTTGTCCTAGCAGGAAGATTTGCAGCAATGATTTGTCAGCAGTTTGAAAGTTGGACAGCATCCTTAATTCTTCCACTGCTTGGGAAGAAAGATTCTGTGCTTCATCCACAATCAATAGTGTGCGCATTCCTTTTTGATCGCATTGTCGAAGAAATTGCTCTAATCTGGTCAGCATGGTGGCTTTTGAGCCGTCTTCATAGGGAAGTCCAAACGCTGCAACTACCATTCTTAATGTGTCGTTTGCATCAAGGTTGGTGTTGACGATTTGTACTGCTTGAATTTTTTCTGATTCAAGCTTACGAAAAAGGCTACGTACTAAAGTGGTTTTGCCTGCCCCGATCTCGCCGGTGATGACGATAAAGCCTTCCCCTTGAGACAGGCCATATTCCAGGTAAGACATGGCACGTTTGTGACCTTTGCTGCCAAAAAAGAACTGTGGGTCAGGCCTTAATTGAAATGGCTTGGCACTTAGTCCGTAGTAAGATTCATACATTTAATTAGTTGCTCCAGCTAGAAACGCATAGACAGGGTTGCGGTGATGGCATTTTCGCGATACTCAGTGCCATTTTCGTTAAAGTTAGATGTTCGCTCGATATGTCGAAAATTAACTGCGCCATTAAGCTTTGGCCGTATTAATTTTGTCAGACCGGCCGTGAAAGTCTTTGTCTCGTCCTCTTGGCCCGTGGTGAGTATATTGGATTTAATGTACACGGCACTGACATTGGCGCTTGTTCGTGGAGAAATCTGATGGCTCCAAAGAGCATTGCCGCCAATTTGTTTTGTATTGTTGTTTAGCGTAAAGTTGCTTGCCCCAAACAAAGCACTATTTGTATCTCGTAGTGTTTGTGCTTCGCGCAACATATGGAACATGCTAAACACGAGTGTGTTTTTCGTGCCACTTAAAGCAACCGTTGCCTGTAAGCGTTTTTGTAGAAAAAATTGATTTGTGAGGATGTTGATTGGATCGAAAATGGAGGCTGAAAGTCCATTATCTCTAATGAAGGCATCTACTGTTTGCTGGCGCATTACGGAGTCGGGAATATTGGATGTCCATAGCTGGTTCAGAAAGCTTGCCGTATTGATTGTAGCCGGAATCATAAATTGATCGCGGGTTGTGGTGATATTCTGGTTGTAGTTTAGGCTCCAAGTTGATCTGCGAGTGTGATGGCT
>JANMWF010000125.1:0-10272 GCA_031393845.1 Nitrosomonadales bacterium
GCGCCACCTCTCGTACGGCTTGTGCGATGGTTTCCGCCCAGTGCCGCACTTTTTCGCTATCCTCGCCTTCCACCATCACGCGCAACAATGGTTCGGTTCCAGAAGGCCTCAACAATACTCTGCCACAACCATCGAGCGCCGTTTCGGCAGCCGTCACCACTTCACGTATGCTGGCATGCGCAGAGCAATCAGCTCCTCTGGCAACACGCACGTTCAGCAATATTTGTGGATACAGAGTCAAATCTGAAACAGCATGGGCCAAGGTCTGCTGGTTAGTGAGAAGCGCATGTAATACTTGTAAAGCAGAGATGAATACATCGCCCGTTGTGTGCCGATCGAGACAGATGATGTGGCCGGAATTTTCTCCGCCAAGTTGCCAGCCTTGTTGCAACATCGTTTCCATTACATGACGATCACCCACCTTGGCGCGCGCGAAGGGAACGTGCATGCGTTGCATGGCATGCTCGAAAGCCAGATTGGTCATTAGTGTCCCCACCACCCCGCCCTTGAGCGTGCCCTGCCCATGGCGGTGTTTGGCAATAATGTAGAGAAGATGGTCGCCATCGTACAAACATCCATCCGCGTCCACCATCACCAATCGGTCGCCGTCACCGTCTAGGGCAATACCCAGATCGGCATGATGCTCCTTAACGGCTTGCTGCAAATTGGCTGGGGCAGTCGCGCCATAACCGTCGTTGATATTTATTCCATCCGGCTGAACACCGATAGCTACAACATCCGCCCCCAGCTCGTGGAAAACATGTCGGGCAATGTGATAGCAAGCACCGTGCGCACAATCCACCACCAATTTCAGGCCACGTAGGTCTAAATCGTAAGGAAAGCTACTCTTGCAAAACTCAATATAACGGCCTGCCGCATCTGATAAGCGTTTGGCTTTGCCCAGCTTGGCCGAAGGCATGGTTTCTATTGATGTTTCCAGCCTCGCTTCGATGGCGTATTCCATTTCATCTGCCAGTTTGCTGCCTTGGCTGGAAAAAAACTTGATGCCGTTATCCTCGAACAGATTATGCGAAGCGGAAATCACAACACCCGCCTGCAAACGTAATGCACGAGTTAGATAAGCCACTGCAGGCGTTGGCACCGGCCCAGCCAGATAAACGTCTACCCCGGCGGCAATCAAACCCGCCTGCAAAGCCGATTCAAGCAGATAGCCAGAGATACGCGTGTCCTTACCAATCAGTACTCCGGGATTTTCACCCCGTGATAAATGCCAATCTGCGGAAGCCAGCACTTTGCCTGCGGAATAGCCCAAGTGCATAACAAATTCCGGCGTAATTGGATATTCACCTACCCGTCCGCGCACACCATCCGTACCAAAAAATTTTTTGCTCACAAGTCGACTCCTTTTACAGCGTTCCAAATTTTCAAAGCATCTACTGTGGCACGCACATCATGCACGCGCACCATGCATGCTCCGTGCATCACTGCCAGCAACGCAGCTGCTACGCTGGCATGTACTCGGTGTTCCACGTCTTGGCCAGTAATTGTCCCCAACATGGATTTACGTGAGAGCCCGGCTAGTAGTGGTACACCCAATACAGAAAATTCATCCAGATGCCTTAACAGGGCGAGATTATGCGCCAAGGTTTTGTCAAAACCAAAACCCGGATCGATCATAATACGTTCCAGCGCGATGCCTCTCTTTTGCACGGATGATATACGTGAACGCAGGAACAGAAGCACCTCTGCTACGACATTTTGATAATTCGGCTGCTGAATAGTCTGGGGCGGGCCTTGCTTGTGCATCAGGCACACCGCTGCATCGCTTGCAGCCACGGCGGCCAGCGCATCCGGTTGTTGCAGCGCGTTGATATCATTGATCATGCTCACTCCTGTCGCCAATGCCGAGCGCATCACTTCTGGTTTATAGGTATCCACTGAAAGAGGAACCGGGGCACCTTGCAAGCCTTCAATCACCGGCATGATGCGATCCAACTCTTCCTGCACGCTGATCGATAGCGCGCCGGGACGCGTGGATTCACCGCCTATGTCGAGAAGGTCAGCGCCTTCTTGAATCAGTTGATGCGCATGAACCAGCGCTGCATCGCGTTGCGAATGATGTCCACCATCATAGAATGAGTCGGGGGTGACATTGACGATGCCCATAACCAAAGTGCGGGACAGGTCCAGCTTGAATGAGCCACAGTGGAGAAGCATGTGATAGATGAAGGATAAAAAGGAAAGTGGAAACATCTAGAAGCACAGAAACAGGTACCTCGCCCCTTTCCTTTAAATCATCCTTCTCGGCTTTTCAAGCTCCTGGCGCTGGCTGAGCAGATGAAGTTTCCGATGCTGTCGGCGCTGCATCCTGGGGCGGCTGGACATCTTTGCTCGACTGGATGACCTTGGGCGGACGGGGCGGTTTACCGGCCATAATATCGTCGAGCTGGTCGGAGTCCAAGGTTTCAAATTCAAGCAGTGCTTTCGCCATCGCTTCGACTTTGTCCCGGTTGGCTTCGATCAGCCCTCGAGCCAATGCGTACTGCTGGTCTATAATGCGGCGAATTTCCTCATCAACTTTCTGCATGGTAGCTTCTGAAACATTCTTGTGGGTAGTCACAGAGCGCCCAAGAAATACCTCGCCTTCATTTTCGCCATATACCATCGTCCCCAAGGCTTCCGACATACCCCATTGAGTTACCATGCGGCGTGCCATTTCCGTGGCACGCTCAAAGTCATTGGAAGCTCCGGTAGTCATTTGGTGCATGAAAATCTCTTCCGCAATACGACCTCCAAACAATACCGCAAGCGTATCAAGGATCCGATTTTTGTCCATGCTGTAACGATCTTCTGCTGGCAACTGCATGGTCAATCCCAGCGCACGTCCACGCGGGATTATAGTAACCTTATGAACCGGATCAGTCTTTGGCAGCAACTTGGCCACCACCGCGTGGCCGGATTCATGATAAGCGGTGTTGCGACGTTCCTCTTCTGGCATGACGACTGAGCGGCGTTCCGCGCCCATCATGATCTTATCCTTGGCTGCCTCGAAATCATCCATCTCGACGAAGCGCTTGCTGCGCCGTGCGGCAAAAAGTGCCGCCTCGTTTACCAGATTCGCCAGGTCAGCACCAGACATGCCGGGTGTACCACGCGCCAAAATATCGGCTTTCACGTCAGGCGCAATAGGTACCTTGCGCATGTGTACCATCAGAATCTGTTCGCGGCCACGAATATCCGGCAACGGCACTATCACTTGGCGATCAAAACGGCCCGGACGCAACAGTGCAGAGTCGAGTACATCGGGACGATTGGTCGCAGCGATCACAATCACGCCGCTGGCTCCTTCAAAACCATCCATTTCCACCAGCAACGCATTCAGGGTTTGTTCACGCTCATCATTACCACCGCCCAAGCCAGCGCCACGCTGGCGACCGACTGCATCAATTTCATCAATGAACACAATGCACGGCGCCTGTTTCTTAGCCTGCTCGAACATGTCGCGCACGCGCGCCGCGCCCACGCCGACAAACATTTCTACAAAATCAGAACCAGAGATTGAAAAGAACGGTACATTAGCCTCACCCGCGATGGCCTTTGCCAGCAACGTTTTGCCGGTGCCGGGGCTACCCAGCAACAACACCCCGCGCGGAATGCGACCGCCCAAATTTTGAAATTTGGTTGGGTCGCGCAGGAAATCTACAATCTCGGATACTTCTTCCTTGGCCTCATCGCAACCTGCCACATCGGCAAAGGTAACGCGTTCCTTAGTCTCGTCCAGCATGCGCGCCTTGCTCTTGCCAAAAGAGAAAAGTCCACCCCCTTTGCCGCCGCCTTGCATCTGGCGCATGAAAAAAACCCACACGCCAATGAGCAGCAGCATTGGGAACCACGAAACAAAAATGCTCATCAGAAAGGATTGCTCTTCTTCCGGCTTGGCTTCAATCGTGACACCGTTCTTGATCAAGTCAGATACCAACCACAAATCTTGCGGCGCATAGCTGGTGATGCGCTTACCATCGCTAGTGACAGCTTTCAGCAAGCGTCCTTCGATAGTTACCTTGGTGATACTCCCAAGTCTGACTTCTTCCAGAAAGCGCGAGTAATCAATCTGCGTCTGCGAGGTCTGCTGCTGGCGCGTGTTGAATTGATTGAATACGGTCATCAGCACCAACGCCACGACCATCCAAATTCCGATACTCTTAAACAAGTTGTTCAAAGTTACTCCTTAACCAGCGCACAGTCGCTACCATGCGTCCATTAGACTACGTCTGCCCCGATTACTCAAGGACACCACTATAAATCCAATAATATTACAACACTACGTTAACACGTACATTTTACTGTTTACATTTTAAATACATAGTGCATGTAACGCTTATTTGGCGTTTTGCCACAACTTAAAAAGTTGATTTTTCAAATGTGCTCTCAAACTTTGAGGTTCCCAAGAGATATAGTTCATTGCTTCGATCGCGCGAAGAATCTGGCTTACGCGTCACCACCCGAGCAAAGTAACTACGCATCAACTTAATATAGTCCTCAAAACCTACGCCTTGAAACACTTTCACCAGAAATGCGCCACTTGGTTGCAAATGGCGTAATGAAAAGTCCAGCGCCAGTTCCGCCAAATGCATAGCACGTGCCTGATCGGTCATATTGATACCACTAATATTGGGGGACATATCAGATATTACAAGTCCAATTTTTTTGCCGCCCAGTTTGCTCTCAATTTGCGCCATTACACTGTCGTCGCGGAAATCACCTTGAATAAATTCTACGCCATGTATCGGGTGCAATGGCAACAGGTCGAGCGCAATTACTTTGCCACTTTCGCCTACCTTGATGGCAGCGACTTGCGACCAGCCGCCAGGGGCCGCACCCAAGTCAACGACCACCATACCACGTTTAAGCAGGTGGTCACGCTCATCAATTTCCAATAACTTGTATGCCGCGCGCGAGCGGTAACCTTCCTTCTGCGCGCGCTGCACGTATGAATCATTAACATGTTCATTCATCCACTGTTTGCTACTTTTGGATCGCTTCATCGTTTAAAATGTCGGACTTATCAGGAGCCAATAAAATTGCTAACACTAACTGTATTACAACGCCAAAACCTAAAAGCACGCGCCCATCCGCTTAAACCCACCGTCATGATTGGATCAGCAGGGCTGACCCCCACCGTACTGGGAGAAATCTCCTGCGCCCTGAAGAGTCATGAATTAATCAAAATCAGGGTTATGAATGAGGATCGGAAAGCGCGCATGGATATCTCGGATCAAATTTGCACGCAATTGAACGCAGTAGCAGTGCAACATATTGGCAAAATCCTGGTGATATATCAACCACAAGAAGATGTACCTGAGAAGAAATCTGCACGACTCAAAGGCAAGCCGCTCAGCAAAAAACAGTTGGGTAGCCGCTAACCCCCATCCTTGCATTACGTCCTACCACCTTTTAATGCAGAGGTGAGTGAGGCGGGGCCCTACTTCCTGAATGCCGAATGTCACTGGTAGCGATGAGGGGTTCACCTGCGTATTTCTTATGGCTACCAAGGATGTTTGGAAGGTTTAAACATATTGTACGTTCACGATCTCATATTCGCGAACGCCGCCTGGAGCCTGAACTTCAGCAACATCTCCGCTGTACTTGCCAATCAGTGCCCGTGCAATCGGAGAGCTGATGGAAATCTTGCATTGCCTGATGTCAGCTTCATCATCTCCGACAATCTGATAAGTCACCACATCGCCGCTTGCGAGATCTTCCAGCCTTACGGTCGCGCCAAACACACAGCGACCGTCCGCGTTGAGGGTCTTTGGATCTATCACTTGAGCATTACCCAGCTTGCTTCCCAGCTCTATGATGCGTCCCTCAACAAAACTTTGACGCTCTTTAGCCGCTTCATATTCGGCATTTTCCGACAAGTCACCTTGTGCGCGCGCTTCGGAAATGGCATTGATCACCCATGGGCGATCAACAGTTTTTAAATGATGCAACTCGTTACGCAATAGTTCAGCACCTAGCACGGTTAATGGAATTTTGCTCATACTGATTCTTCCTTCTTATGTTCTTAATGAATCAGACGTTGATGCTGCGTCTGCAAATCATACACATGTAATTCAGCGATGTGCTGCATGCCCAAACAAGCTGCGCGCGCACCTGCCAAAGTGGTGTAATAAGTCACACGTCCCTGCAATGCGGCATGACGGATAGAATAAGAATCTTGCATCGCGCTGCGCTTACTGTCCACTGTGTTAATAATCAGACTGATCTCGCCGTTCTTGATCATATCCACGATGTGCGGACGACCTTCTGCCACCTTGTTTGCCACAGTCACTGCAACATCCGCGGCCGCTAGTGCTGCTGCGGTACCACGCGTGGCCAAAACGGTAAAGCCCATATCGCGCAGGCTCTTGGCAATTTCCACGGCACCCAACTTATCCGCACTACGCACACTGATAAACACCTTGCCGGTAGATGGCAGTTTCACCCCAGCCGCCAATTGCGATTTCACAAAAGCTTCCGCAAAGGTGTCGCCCACACCCATTACTTCCCCAGTGGATTTCATTTCCGGGCCAAGGATGATATCCACACCGGGGAACTTAATGAATGGAAACACCGCCTCCTTGACCGAATAATACGACGGAATAACTTCTTTAGTCACGCCCTGCTGCGCCAAAGTTTGACCAACCATGCAACGTGCAGCCACCTTAGCCAGCGGAATTCCAGTCGCTTTGGACACGAAGGGCACAGTGCGTGAGGCGCGCGGATTTACTTCCAGTATAAATACAGATTCTTCCTGAATGGCATACTGTACATTCATCAGGCCGACTACATTCAGCGCTCTCGCCATCGCCTTGGTCTGGCGCCGCAACTCATCCTGAAGCTTTGGCGACAAACTAAAAGGTGGTAGGGAACAGGCCGAGTCGCCGGAATGTACGCCAGCCTCTTCGATGTGCTCCATGATACCGCCGACCAGCACGTCTGTACCGTCACTGACAGCATCCACATCCACCTCTATCGCATCATTAAGAAATCGGTCGAGCAAAATCGGCATGCGTTCTGGAAATACATTGGCGCTCTCCACCGCCTCGCGCATATAACGTTCCAAATCAGGCTGAGAATGAACGATCTCCATGGCACGCCCACCCAGCACGTTGCTGGGCCGCATCACCAGCGGGTAACCGATTTCTTGCGCTGCCAGCACCGCCTGTTCCGGCGTGCTGACCGTGCGATTGGGCGGTTGCTTTAAGTCTAATTGCTGCAGCATCACACGGAAACGCGCACGGTCTTCCGCGCAGTCGATCATGTCCGGTGTAGTGCCTATGATGGGCACCCCGTTTTTCTCTAAGCCATGTGCCAGCTTCAGCGGCGTCTGACCCCCAAACTGCACGATCACGCCGACCGGTTTTTCCACAGCCACAATTTCCAGCACATCTTCCAGCGTCAGCGGTTCGAAATACAGACGGTCGGACGTATCATAATCAGTAGACACAGTCTCTGGATTGCAATTGACCATGATGGTCTCATAACCATCCTCACGCAACGCCAGTGCGGCATGCACACAGCAATAATCGAACTCGATCCCTTGACCAATGCGATTCGGCCCACCACCCAGCACTATAATTTTTTTTCTGGTGGTAGGCTGTGCTTCACATTCCTCTTCATAGGTAGAATACAAATAGGCAGTATTGGTGGCGAATTCGGCGGCACAAGTGTCCACCCGCTTGAACACCGGACGGATAGCCAGAGCATGACGGCACGCGCGCACGGCAGTTTCATCACTTCCCAGCAATTTGGCCAAGCGTTTATCCGAAAAACCCTTACGCTTTAATTGACGCAACTCCTCCATACTTATGCTATCAAGCGTACGACCCGCCAACGCAATTTCGCGCTTGATCAGGTCTTCGATCTGCGCCAGGAACCAAGGATCAATTTTGCTTAGACTGAACACTTCTTCCAGCGTCATGCCCATGCGAAAAGCATCACCCACATACCAGATTCGATCTGGCCCCGGTGAGCCCAATTCAGCGGCAATCAACTCGTGATCGTTTGTTTTTCCATCTAGCCCATCTACGCCTACTTCCAGTCCGCGTAACGCCTTCTGAAACGATTCCTGGAAAGTGCGACCGATTGCCATCACTTCGCCCACTGATTTCATCTGTGTCGTTAAACGGTCGTTGGCCTGCGTGAATTTCTCAAAAGCGAAACGTGGAATCTTGGTCACTACATAATCTATTGTCGGCTCAAATGAAGCCGGAGTTGCTCCGCCCGTAATTTCATTCTTCAACTCATCCAGCGTGTATCCTACCGCCAGCTTCGCCGCCACTTTGGCAATTGGGAAACCAGTAGCCTTGGATGCCAGAGCCGATGAGCGCGATACGCGCGGATTCATCTCAATGACCACCATATGCCCATTTTCAGGGTTAATGGCAAACTGCACGTTGGAGCCACCCGTATCCACGCCAATTTCGCGTAGCACGGCAATGCTCGCGTTGCGCATGATCTGGTATTCCTTGTCGGTCAACGTCTGCGCTGGTGCCACAGTGATGGAATCGCCAGTGTGCACACCCATCGGGTCTAAATTTTCAATCGAACAGATGATTATGCAGTTGTCAGCGCGGTCACGTACCACTTCCATTTCGAACTCTTTCCAGCCAAGCAGTGATTCTTCAATCAGCAACTCCTTAGTGGGGCTAGCCTCCAAGCCGCGCTCACAAATCTCGACGAACTCCTCGCGATTGTAAGCAATGCCGCCGCCCGATCCACCCATGGTAAAGGATGGACGGATAACGGTAGGGAAGCCCATCACTTGCTGCACCTGCAACGCCTCCTCCATGCTATGCGCAATCGCCGAGCGCGCCGATGACAAGCCAATGCGCGTCATCGCCTGCTTGAATTTCTCGCGATCTTCCGCCATGTCAATGGCCTCACGCGAGGCGCCTATCATCGCTACGCCGTACTTCTCCAGTACACCGTGTTTAGCCAAATCTAGCGCACAATTCAATGCGGTCTGACCACCCATGGTAGGGAGGATCGCGTCTGGCCTTTCCTTGGCAATGATTTTTTCCACTATCCGCCAAGTGATCGGCTCAATATAGGTAGCATCCGCCATGTTTGGATCGGTCATGATGGTGGCCGGATTTGAATTCACCAGAATCACGCGATAACCTTCTTCACGCAGTGCCTTGCATGCCTGTACACCGGAATAATCAAATTCACATGCCTGTCCGATGATAATGGGACCCGCTCCGATGATCAGGATAGATTTTATGTCAGTACGTTTTGGCATGTCAGGAACTTTTGCGCATCAGCGCCACGAAGCGATCAAACAAATAATCCACGTCATGTGGGCCGGGGCTGGCTTCAGGATGACCTTGGAAACAGAACGCAGGCTTATCGGTCAACTCAAAGCCCTGTAGCGTGCCATCGAACAGAGATACATGTGTCACACGCGTATTCGCCGGCAGGGTCGCCGCATCCACCGCAAAGCCGTGGTTCTGACTGGTAATCATCACATGCTTACTCTGTACATCCTGAACCGGATGGTTTGCGCCTCGATGACCGAGCTTCATTTTCACCGTCCGGGCTCCCACTGCTAAGCTAAGAATCTGATGTCCCAGACAGATGCCGAACAACGGCACACCCACACGTAAAAATTGCTGCGTTGCCGCAATAGCATAATCGCACGGCTCAGGATCACCCGGGCCATTTGGTAGTAGCACACCGTCCGGCTTGAGCGTCAACACATCTTCGGCGCTGGTCTTAGCGGGTACGACTGTGATCTTGCAGCCGCGTTCGGCCAATTTGCGCAGAATATTGAGCTTCGTGCCAAAATCATATGCCACCACATGAAACTCGGAATGCACATTACTGCGATAACCGTCCTTCAAATTCCACTCACGTTGCGTCCAATCGTAATGCTTTTCACAAGAGACATGCTGTGCCAGATCCATTCCGTCTAGCCCCGCAAAGTCGCGCGCCGCTTGCAGCGCCGCCCCTTCGTCCATGCCGGTGGCAATGCAGCCGTTCTGAGCACCCTTTTCGCGCAGAATGCGCGTTAGCTTGCGGGTGTCGATGTCGGAAATCGCCACTATTTTATTGGCTTTGAGGTAATCAGACAGCGATTGCGTGCTGCGCCAGTTGCTCACAGTCAAGGATAAGTCACGGATCACCAGTCCGCTGGCGAACACTTGGCGTGATTCCTCGTCCTCAGTATTCACGCCTACATTGCCGATATGAGGATAAGTCAGGGTGACAATTTGTTTAAAGTAAGATGGGTCGGTAAGAATTTCTTGGTAGCCGGTCATCGAG
>JANMWF010000137.1:0-2886 GCA_031393845.1 Nitrosomonadales bacterium
TTCACTGACCTATTGGAAATCCGTCATGTTCTCTAGCAAAAACACTATTGCTCATACCGACCCCGAATTATGGGCAGCAATTCAGGATGAAAATCGCCGTCAGGAAGATCATATTGAGCTGATCGCTTCAGAAAATTACACCAGCCCGGCAGTGATGGAAGCGCAGGGCAGCAAACTGACCAACAAGTATGCCGAAGGGTATCCCGGAAAGCGCTACTACGGCGGCTGTGAATACGTGGACGTGGCGGAACAGCTGGCAATTGATCGCGTAAAGGCTTTGTTCGGTGCTGAATATGCCAATGTGCAACCGCATTCCGGCTCGCAAGCCAATCAGGCGGTCTACATGTCAGTGCTCAAACCGGGCGACACCATCCTCGGTATGTCGCTGGCACACGGCGGCCATCTGACTCATGGCGCTTCTGTGAATCTTAGTGGCAAGCTGTATCACGCCATTGTTTACGGCCTCAACGAAAAAGAAGAGATTGACTACGACACAGTGGAAAAGCTGGCTCAGGAACATAAGCCCAGGATGATCGTTGCTGGTGCTTCCGCCTATGCACTGGTGATCGACTGGAAGCGCTTCCGCGCCATCGCCGACAGCGTAGGGGCCTATTTGTTCGTGGACATGGCTCATTACGCCGGACTGGTGGCAGCGGGTTATTATCCCAGCCCGGTGGGCATCGCTGATTTTGTCACTAGCACCACCCACAAGACGTTGCGTGGCCCACGTGGCGGCATTATCCTGGCTAAGGCGGAATTTGAGAAAGTGCTTAATTCCGCGATATTCCCTGGTATACAGGGCGGCCCCTTGATGCATGTAATCGCCGCCAAGGCAGTGGCGTTCAAGGAGGCGATGAGCGCGGAATTCAAGGAATACCAGAAACAGGTGATTGATAACGCCCGCGTGATGGCTAAGGTGTTACAGGAACGTGGCTTGCGCATTGTGTCCGGACGCACCGACTGCCACATGTTTCTGGTGGATCTGCAAGCCAAGCACATCACCGGCAAGGACGCCGAGACGGCACTGGGACGTGCGCACATCACAGTGAACAAGAACGCCATCCCTAACGACCCACAAAAACCGTTCGTTACCAGCGGCATTCGCATCGGTAGCCCGGCGATGACCACGCGCGGCTTTAAAGAATTGGAAGCGGAGAAACTGGCGCACCTGATTGCGGATGTACTGAATGCACCGAATGATGATGCAGTGATTAACCGTGTGGTTGCAGATGTGAAGCAGCTATGCGCGAAATTTCCAGTTTATGGTTACAGTAACAAAAGAAGGAAAGAAGATTAAGAAAAACCGGGGCACTATGACTCTTTGTTCATTTCGTTACACCTCACTTTTCGTATTTCGATTGCCGACTCCCGCTTTTCATTCTTCAACCTTATGAAATGCCCATTTTGCAAAGGCCCCGATACCCAAGTGGTGGATACACGCGAAAGCGAGGAGGGCGACAGCATTCGCCGCCGCCGCCGCTGCCTATCTTGCGAAAAACGCTTTTCTACCTACGAAACGGTCGAGCTGCGAATGCCACAGGTGGTCAAGCAGAACGGCATGCGCGCTGAGTTTGACGAAGAAAAGCTGAGCACCAGTTTTAATCGTGCATTGCACAAGCGACCGGTTCCTACAGAGCTGGTGGATGCGGCCATTGATCATGTGATACAAAGAGTATTCGCTCTCGGTGAACGTGAGATCGGTTCCCGCCAAGTTGGCGAGATGGTGATGAAGGAATTGTTGAAGCTGGACAAGGTGGCCTACATTCGTTTCGCTTCGGTGTACAAAAGCTTCCAGGATGTGAGAGATTTTTCCGAGGCGGTCGAGGCGGTGCGCAAAGCGCCTGCAAAGCGCAAACCGCGAGCGTGTTAAACATGTTGTCCGCGCAAGACAGCTTGTGGATGGCCAAGGCATTGCGCCTGGCAGAGCGCGGCCTGTATACCACCAGCCCCAATCCTAGAGTCGGTTGCGTATTGGTACGCGGTGACAAGATCGTGGGTGAGGGTTGGCACCAATTTGCTGGCGAACCTCATGCGGAAGTGCATGCATTGCGCGCAGCCGGGGAAGCGGCGCGCGGTGCAACTGCTTACGTTACGCTCGAGCCTTGCAGCCATCAGGGCAGAACTCCGCCTTGCGCCGATGCGTTGATTGATTCCGGCGTGACGCGCGTGGTAGCGGCAATGCAAGACCCTAATCCGCAGGTGGCAGGACAAGGTTTGGCAACATTGCGCACTGCCGGTATCGAGGTCGAGTGCGGATTGATGGAAGTTGCGGCACGTGAACTGAACGTTGGATTTGTCTCGCGCATGATTCGCGGTTTACCGTGGCTACGCAGCAAGATCGCCATGAGTCTGGATGGACGCACGGCATTGAATAATGGTGTAAGCCAGTGGATTACTGGCGCAGCAGCGCGGCAAGATGTGCAACACTGGCGCGGGCGCTCCTGCGCAGTGCTTACCGGCATCGGTACGGTGCTGGCTGATGATCCGCAGCTTAACGTGCGTGAACCGCAACCGGCCATTCATGAGCCGAAATTGGGTACCCATGAGATAAAAGCCCTGCGTCAGCCATTGCGGGTGGTGTTGGATAGCCAGTTGCAATTGCCGCTAACGGCACGAATTCTGTGCGGTGGCGATGTGGTGGTTTACACTGCCACATCTGATTTCCAGAAAATTGAAGCACTCGAAAAACTGAGGGTGCGCGTAGTTGTGATGCCGGATGTGTGCGGGCGCGTAGATCTAATTGCGATGCTGCGTGACCTGGCTGCAAACGGCTGCAACGAAGTGCTGGTGGAAGCGGGTAGTATATTGAATGGCGCGCTGCTCCAAGCGGGGCTGGTGGATGAGTTGGTGCTGTATTTAGCTCCGCAGTTGCTCGGTGATATGGCG
>JANMWF010000147.1:0-5950 GCA_031393845.1 Nitrosomonadales bacterium
GTTCTAAAAACCCGCGACAGCATATTTTCATGTCATTAAATTTATTACATCCCTAATGTTCTTGCTGCAAAAGTCGATATGATGTGAACGTGGCTTAATGATACAAGCCATTTTTTTGGAGTAAATTTAATGTTGTTTAGAATTTCCAATCACTATGTCTCCAAAATAGTGTCCATTCTGCTTTTTGTTGAAACTCTTGTTTTCATAGCCTCAGTCTATCTTGGGGCGGCTATTCGGTTCTTTGATAGCGACTTTCCAAACTTTATCAAGATGGAGAATTTTCTTCTGACGGCATGTGCGTTTGCATTAGTAATGGCTTTCAGTATGAGTGCTTTTGGCATGTATAAACACAATTACAGAGAAAATATAAGAAATACCTTTCTCCGGCTCATGCCTTCCTTTGCCTTGGGATTCGGCATCTTAACGTTAGTATTTTATATAGTGCCAGATATTTATATTGGTCGCGGTATGTTAGGCCTTGTGATAATGGTCGCTGCTTTTTTGATCTTATTGGTGAGAATTATTTTTTATCAGTTATTTAAATTGAAGTATCTAGAGTCACGAATTATTTTTATAGGATGCGGTATGCTGGCAAAAGAATGTAGAGACTTGGCCATGCATAATATTAGTTACCATAAATATAATATCGTTGGCTTTGTTCAGCTGCCCGGCGAATCAAGCGCTATCCTACCGTCTACCATTTTGCCGACTGGCAATTCGTTGATAAATTTGGCAAACAAATATAACGCGAACGAGGTTATTGTCGCGGTAAATAATCGGCGAGGTGAAAGCTTCCCTATCCAGGAGTTATTAGTATGCAAATTAAATGGAATTAAAGTGACCGATGCAGCGTCTTTTTTTGAGCGTGAGGCATGCCAGATCAGGGTGGATTCTCTTCAACCAAGTTGGTTGGTTTTTGGAGGCGGATTTGACCAGAGTTTCCTGCGATCTTTTATTAAAAGAATTTTCGATTTATTCGCCAGCACTATTATTTTAATTGTTTTATTTCCTGTGATGATAATTACAGCGCTGTGCATTTATTTTGAAGACCGAACCCCAATCTTTTATCAACAAGAACGAGTTGGTATGGATGGACATGCTTTTATGGTGCTGAAATTCCGTAGCATGCGAAATGATGCTGAGGAAGGATTGAATCCTCAATGGGCGGCTACAAATGACACACGTACGACGAAAGTGGGACGTATCATTCGCAAGCTGAGAATCGACGAGCTTCCACAAATTCTAAATGTTTTTAAAGGAGAAATGAGCTTCGTTGGGCCACGCCCGGAAAGGCCTTTTTTTGTAAAGCAGCTCAGTGATGAAGTTCCTTATTATAACGTGAGGCACAGTATTAAACCGGGAATAACGGGCTTGGCTCAAGTACGCTACCAGTATGGGGCCTCGGTTGAGGATTCTATCCAAAAACTCCAATATGACTTGTACTATGTTAAAAACAATAGCTTGTTTCTGGACGTACTTATATTGATCGATACTTTCCAAGTTGTTATATTCGGCAAGGGCAGCAGATAAACCAATGGAACAATCTTAGATGTTGACAAGCGTCGCTGCATATAGCTATGGCATAGCCGCTGTAGCATTTTTTATGCTCACCGTTTTATTGTTGACCAGTTGGCGTGCTCGTATTTTCGGGACAGCGCTGACCGTTGCCTGCGTGATGACCGCGTTTTGGGCAGCATCGATTGCTTATCTGGCAGCCAGAGGAATCTCCTTGCCGCTGCTGACAGACATTCTGGAAATTCTACGGAATGCAGGGTGGTCTATCTTTTTACTAATGTTGTTGGGACCTTTCCAACAAGCAAATTCTTCACCTCCTTTTAAATTTAAACCCTATGTGGTTGGCCTCGTAGCGTTTTATTTTGTGCTCTTGTTCGTAAATATCTATACCGATTGGAAACTTGAGCCTTCTCAAGGAGAGACGGATTTTATGACGAACATCGTTGGCCGTGTAGTAATGGCGGTTATGGGCATGCTTTTAGTGGAACAACTTTACCGGAATACACCCGCTAAAGGGCGCTGGGGAATAAAGTTCGCCTGTTTTGGAATTGGAGGTATTTTCGCCTACGATTTCTATTTATATAGCGATGCTATGTTGTTCAGGCACGTTAATATTGAAATTTGGACTGCCCGAGGAGCAGTCAATGCCCTGATTGTTCCTCTGGTGGCCGTGTCGGCAGCGCGTAATCCCCAGTGGTCATTGGGGATCTCGGTATCACGCCGTATTTTGTTTCATTCCGCAACACTGCTAGGTACTGCCCTGTATTTGCTGGCCATGTCTGCTGCCGGCTATTACCTGCGTTTTTTCGGGGGGAGCTGGGGAGCCGTCATGCAAGTGACTTTTTTGTTCGGGGCTGTAGCTTTGCTCATCGGCATACTATTTTCGGGGGTTTTTCGTTCTTGGCTCAAGGTATTCATCAGTAAGCATTTTTACAATTACAATTATGACTATCGTGAGGAATGGCTAGGTTTTACGCGCACACTTTCCGAGCGCGGCCATGGACTGGGCGAACGCACCATCCAAGCGGTAGCAGCACTCGTGGAAAGTCCAGGAGGTGCATTGTTCATTAGCCGGGAATCAGGCCATTGTGAACCTGTGGCTCATTGGAATATGAGTTTGCCGAATGAAACTGAATCGGCAAGTGGTTTTCTTTGTCAGTTTCTGGAAAACAAGCAGTGGGTGATAGATCTACAGGAATTTAAATCAAATCCTGAAAAATACGGCGCAATTTTTATTCCTCAATGGTTACAAGTTTTGCCTAAAGGCTGGCTGATAGTCCCCCTAATTCTGCTGGGGAAGTTGTTTGGTTTTATGATACTGACGCAGCCCAGAAGTAAAGTTAAGTTAAATTGGGAAGTGATTGATCTGCTCAAAATTGCTGGTAGCCAAGCTGCGAGTTATCTTGCCCAACAAGAATCGACTAATGCTCTCCTGATTGCACGTCAGTTTGAATCTTTCAATCGCATGTCGACTTTTATAGTGCATGATCTGAAAAATTTGGTTTCCCAGTTATCGCTATTACTTTCCAATGCTGAAAAGCATAAGAATAATCCAGAATTTCAGATAGACATGCTTGATACACTGGCTTATTCTGTTCAGAAAATGAAGCTGCTTCTGCATAAATTGAGCAGAGGTTCTTCCATTGAGCATCCTGCACCGCTTTCCATTGACAAATTATTACGGCGGGCATTGGCGCTAAAATCTGCCTTTGAGCCCAAGCCTGAGCTTGAGATACTAGACCCTGGCCTGATGGTGGTAGCTAATTGGGATCGCCTTGAGAGGGTGATTGGCCACATTATTCAGAATGCTGTTGAAGCCACACCCAAGGATGGCAAAGTAACAATCCATATTTCGAAGCAGGAGACTTTTGTGGTTGTAGAAATCAAAGATACCGGTCAAGGCATGAGCGAGGAGTTCATTCGTGAACGACTATTCAAGCCATTTGAGTCTACAAAATCGGCAGGTATGGGAATTGGTATGTTTGAGAGTCGTGAATATATCCACGAACTGGGTGGTCAGATTGAAGTCTCCAGTTGTCAAACTACCGGCACGACTTTCCGAGTGATTTTACCCTTTTATATGCATGTCGATGATGTTAAGAACTCCGCGTCACGGCAGGAATAATTCCATGAATCAAGATAAAAAAAAGCTGCTTGTTATTGAAGATGATCTGGGCTTGCAAAAACAATTGCGCTGGAATTTTGATGCTTATGAAGTACTGTTGGCGGGAGACCGTGAAAGCGCGCTGGCGCAGGTTAGACGGCATGAACCTGCGGTTATCACCATGGACCTTGGACTTCCTCCCGATCCCGATGGTGCTTCGGAAGGATTGGCAATCCTGCAACAGATCCTTGCGCTTGCCCCTGACACCAAACTGATTGTACTTTCAGGGAATCAGGATCATACCAATGCGGTGAAAGCGATTGGCATGGGTGCTTATGATTTTCATCAGAAGCCGTTTGACCCGGAGATACTGGGGTTGGTGGTTGAACGTGCATTTTATTTGCACGCTCTGCAACAGGAGAATCGCAGAATTTTACAGATTCAGGCGGATTCTCCCTTATCAACTATTATCAGTCGGGATCCCGGCATGTTGAAGGTGTGCCGTAGCATCGAGAAGGTAGCACCATCCTCCGCCTCGGTAATGCTATTGGGTGATAGCGGAACGGGCAAGGAGCTGTTGGCGAGAGCGCTGCACCAGATGAGCCCACGGCAGGAGAAGCGCTTCATGGCAATCAACTGCGCCGCAATCCCGGAAAATCTTCTGGAGAGCGAGTTGTTTGGCTACGAGAAGGGAGCATTTACCGGAGCCGCCAAACAGACGTTAGGTAAAATTGAACTTGCCGATGGAGGCACTTTTTTTCTTGATGAAGTAGGGGATATGCCCATGCTTCTACAATCGAAACTTCTCCGATTTTTGCAAGAAAGGGTAATCGAGAGAATAGGGGGGCGTCAGGAAATTCCTGTTGATGTACGGATTATCTGCGCAACACATCGTAATTTGAAGGAATTGAGTGTTGCAGGGCGCTTCCGTGAAGACCTTTATTACCGTTTAAGCGAGATTGCAGTCACTATCCCCCCACTGCGAGAGCGTGTGGGCGATGCCGCATTGTTGGCGCACCACTTTAAAAACAAATTCAGCGTCAAGGAGGGGCGTTCTTCACTAAACTTCAGTCAGGAAGCTCTGGCCATGATAGAAGGGTACTCTTGGCCAGGTAATGTGCGCGAAATGGAAAACTGCATCAAGCGTGCCGTCATCATGGCTGAAGGCTCCCAAATAAGCGCTGACGATATTGGTCTGTCGTCTTCACCCAAAATGATAGAGTCTATTAATTTGCGCCAGGTACGTGATGACGCTGAATACAATGCCGTGGTGAAAGCGCTGGCGAGAGTAAATGGCAATATTGCCAAGGCGGCCGAATTGCTCGGTATCAGCCGACCAACACTCTACGATTTAATAAGCCGTCATGGTATTGTAAGCAAAGCTTAAGAAGAGCTGCTGATATAGCTGAAGATTTAATTTATGGCTTGTATTTTGATGCTACATCGATTATTTGGAGAGAATAAAATATTCCAGGGAGTGCTCTTAGAAGGGCAAGTCTCAACGAAGTAGCATCCCTGTAACTTTAATTTATACCTTTCTTTTTAATTGTTGGGTCATTTATCGATTAGGTAAGATTTATTTTGTATCAACAGCCAGTTAGCCCGCTCTATCTCCCCGCTATATGGAACACAAAATTGACACCCAGGTATAGTTCATAAAAAATTAGACCCCCGGCTCATTGTTTTATTTGCGAATAAAAAATCGATCAACTAATATTTAAGACATGGGTGTTCTCTCATAAATCTGGTGAATGGAGTCTGAATTGACCAGCGACATACTTGGAGCGGTAATGAAAATTGATCAATTGTTAAAAGTCGTCGGCATTTATTTTTCGACCGGTATCTCACTACTGCTGCTGCCACGAAAGTTGGTGCATTAATGGCAAAGATGGAAATCAAACGCTGGTGGTGGCTATTACTAATGGTCGTCGTGATTTGGTTTGGCACTTTGGAGTACCGCAAGCTGATAAAGCCAGATGAAGGACGCTACGCCGAAATTCCGCGCGAAATGATAGTAAGCGGTGACTGGGTGACGCCGCGCCTTAATGACCTGAAATATTTCGAGAAACCTCCACTACAATATTGGGCGACTGCGACCGCGTATACCTTGTTTGGCGAGCATCAATGGTCGTCACGTTTGTGGCCTGCATTGACCGGTTTTGCTGGGTTGTTATTGGTATGGTTTGCCGGTACACGTTTGTTCGGGCGCGAAGCAGGGCAGTATGCGGCCCTGATTCTTGGCAGCAATTTGTTATATGTGGCGATCGGACATATCAATACGCTCGATATGGGTGTCACGTTTTTCTTAACCCTTGGTATTGTAGGCCTGTT
>JANMWF010000185.1:0-4391 GCA_031393845.1 Nitrosomonadales bacterium
CGTCCGATAGTAGCCTGCCCTGCTCCAAGCACTGTATCGTTGAGCAGATATCCGCATGATTACGGAGACAAAAAATAGCTTGATCGAACAGACACGCGAACGCTTGCTTGCGGCCGCTCGTGTGGTTTTCTCGGAAAATGGTTTTCAAAACGCCACAGTACGTGAAATTTGCCGCCGAGCAGGCGTGAATATTGCAGCGGTGAATTATTATTTTAACAGCAAAGAAGCATTGTTCGCTGCCACCTTGAATTTTGAGCCGCTGCTGACTTTGTGCAAGAAAATCGATCAAGGCTCAATCTGCGCCCAAGAGCGGTTACTTACTTTCATCCACGATTTCTTGATGCAGCTGCTGGATGAAAAGGAATTCTCAGTGCAATGTCAGTTCATGGCGCGCGAATTGGCGGAGCCGACTCCCGTGCTAGGCAAGATCGTGCAGGAGGCCATCGCACCGATACATCAGTTTGTCGCTAATCTGGTGCGCGAAATCGTAGGTAAAACGATTAGTGAAGCTGAATTGCGCCGCTGTGTGTTCAGCATTTTCGGCCAGTGCATGTATTACCGTCACGGACAACCAGTCATTCAACGATTGCACCCACAATTGCGCTATGACCATAGAGAAATCGAAGCCATCGCGAAACATATCGGGGAATTTTCCCTTGCTGGTTTGAAGCAGATTGCTCAAAACCAATGTCCGTAACTACCTACGCTTGGCCATTCAGAAATCATTCTGAAATATTTCCCAGGATGGTTATTTTTATTGATGACTTGGTCAAATCAAGGCGAATGGTTTACTGGAGACACAGATGAAACAAGACATTTTCTTGTCAGTTTGCAGGGCAGCTTGTGCGGCCATATTTTTACCCATGCTGCTTTCAGGTTGTGGTGCTGGTGACAGTCCAAAAAATACTGCAGCGGCCGCATCCCCTCCGCCTCCTGAAGTCGATGTAATTACCGTTACTCGAAGCTCAGCAGTGCTCACCCAAGACTTGCCCGGTCGCCTTCAGGCATATCGTACAGCTCAAGTACGAGCCAGAGTGGAAGGAGTGGTTGAAAAACGGAAATTCACCGAGGGCAGCAATGTTAAAGAGGGCGATTCGCTGTATCAGATTTTTTCACGCAACTACCAGACAGCTAATGATGCGTCCAAAACAGACGTCGCTGTTGCCCGTCAAACACTGGCGCGCTATAAATATCTTCTAGATGCAAAGGCCGTGAGCCGACAAGATTATGAATTGGCAGAGGCCAAGCTCAAACAGGCCGAAGCAGTCTTTTCCAAGACACGGGAAGATTTGGACAATACCCGCGTACCTGCTCCTATTTCGGGTCGCATAGGACGCTCCCAAATTACCGAAGGAGCGCTTGTAGGCCGTAACGAAGCCACGCTACTTGCAACTATCGAGCAAGTCCATCCTCTTTATGCAAACTTCACGCAATCGGGTGCTGACACTCTCCGTCTTCAGCAGGCAATCAAAGCTGGAAGTTTGACGCGAACCGCGCCAGCTAAAGTTGAGCTGGTTCTTGAAGATGGAAGTGTCTATCCTCAATCGGGCAAATTTCTGTTCGCGGATTTGGCCGTTGATCCCAGTACAAATAGCGTTTCACTCCGGGCAGAATTTCCAAATCCCAAACAAGAGCTTCTGCCCGGAATGTTTGTTCGCATTCGCTTCCCCGAGGCGAATGTCGACAATGCTATCAGAATACCTCAACGTGCCCTGCTGGCAGATGCACAGGGACAATTTGTGATGATTGTAGATCCACAGAGTAAAGTGGCAGTCCAGCGGGTTAAGGCGGGCAGTATGGCGAGTGGCGACTTCATCATCACCGAGGGGTTAAAAGGTGGTGAACAGTTAATTGTCAACGGCTTGCAAAAAGTGCGGCCGGGCAGCGTTGTGAAGCCCATTCCCTTAAATCAAACTGCAAATGCAAATACCCCAGTGGCAATCGCTCACGCGAAAAAATAGAGGCTGCCGTGTTAGCTAATTTCTTTATCGACCGCCCCATCTTTGCCTGGGTCATCGCCTTGGTAATCCTGCTTGGCGGGGGGCTTGCGCTACGTAGTTTGCCGGTCACTTCTTATCCGGCTGTGGCTCCTCCGGCTCTAGCTATTACTCTCAGCTACCCTGGTGCCTCCGCCCAAGTAGTTGAAGAAACCGCCGTCGCCTTGATTGAGCAGGAATTGAACGGCATCGAACACTTGCTCTACATGGATTCGTCCTCCGAACTTAGCCGCGGCACCATCACACTAACTTTCGAAGCTGGCTCTAATCTGGACATTGCCTCGGTCGAAACCCAAAACCGCATCAAGCGTGCCGAAGCGCGCTTGCCAGAGGATGTGCGTCGCCTAGGTGTAACTGTGGCGAAATCAGCGCGAAATTATTTGATGTTCGTCACACTTGTTTCGCCAGATAAAAGCCTCGATAACGTTGCGCTAGGCAGTTATGCGGCTGCCAATGTGCTGGAGAGCATCCGACGTGTGCCCGGGGTAGGTGAAGGAATACTCTTTGGCACCGAATATTCAATGCGGATATGGCTTCAGCCAGAGCGACTTCATGCATTTAACTTGACCCCAGGCGATGTTTCACGCGCTGTACGAGCGCAGAACATACAGCTTGCCATGGGTGAGCTTGGGCAACTACCCGCACCGGACGGCCAGCAACTGAATGCTGTCATCGTTACCCAAGGCAGACTGTCAACCCCTGAAGAATTCGGTAACATCATAGTGCGCGCCAACCCGGATGGCTCCACAGTACGTATCAAAGACATAGCGTCGGTGGAGTTAGGGGCACAAGATTATTCCGTTGCCGCTCGTCTTGATGGCCAACCGGCTTCAGCCATAGCTATTCGCTTAGCACCGGGTGCCAATGCCCTGGATACAGCTAAAGCTGTCAAAGCCAAGATGGCGGAACTAGCCAAATTTTTTCCAAAAGGAGTCAGCTGGGTGGTGCCTTATGACACCTCTCAATTTGTTGAAATATCGATCCGGGAAGTTGTGAAGACTTTGGCAGAAGCGATGGTCCTTGTTTTTTTGGTTATGTACCTCTTCCTGGGAAATCTTCGAGCCACCCTCATTCCCACTATCGTTGTACCGATAGCGCTCATCGGAGCCACCGTAGGACTGTACATTGTTGGTTACTCAATCAACACCTTAACGCTATTTGCCATGGTGTTGGCCATCGGCATTGTGGTGGATGACGCCATTGTGGTAGTGGAAAATGTCGAACGCATCATGACCGAAGAAGGACTCCAGCCACGCGAAGCCACACGCAAGGCGATGGGGCAGATTATCAATGCCATTATCGCCATCACTTTGGTGCTAATTGCAGTATTCATTCCTATGGCTTTCTTTAGTGGTTCTGTCGGAGCCATCTATCGCCAATTCTCGGTAACGCTGATACTGACAATAGCCTTTTCAATGTTGATGGCGTTAACGTTAACGCCAGCGCTGTGTGCCACATTGCTGAAACACACACCGGTGCATGAAAAAAAGCCTGGCACGGGGTTTTTTGGCTGGTTTAATCTTTTTTTCAGCAGAACGACCCAACGCTACAAATCTGGCGTGGGCCATGTTTTGAAAAAGACCTGGCTCTATCTTGTTATCTATGCCGTCATTCTGATTGCGGTGTGGGGACTGTTTTCACGTTTGCCAACCAGCTTCCTGCCTGAGGAAGATCAAGGTTATTTTATTAGCGTGATCCAGTTGCCGCCAGGTTCTACTCGTGAACGTACGCTCGAGGTTCTGACTCAAGTAGAGCAGTTTTATCTTAAACAACCCGAAGTTGAGCACGTCATCGGAGTGGCTGGCTTTTCATTCTTTGGCCGTGGCCAGAATGCTGCTATTGCTTTCGTTCGGCTTAAGGGCTGGGATGAGCGCCCTGCACCAGAAAACTCTGCTTCTTCTCTAGTCAAACGCGCCAACATGACATTGTCTCGCATCAAACAGGCCATGATTTTTTCCATTAACGTACCGCCAATTCCAGAGTTAGCCGCTGTGGGCGGATTCGATTTTCGCTTGCAGGATCGTTCCGGTCAGGGACGTGAAAAACTACTTGAAGCGCGCAATATGGCATTGGGCATAGCCAGTCAAAACCCGGCATTAGTCGGCGTACGGCCAGAGGGACAAGAGGCGGGGCCGCAATTACGGCTGGATATTGACCGACTAAAAGCACGTGCCTTAGGCATCGATTTGGCTGATTTGAATGAAACCCTGCAGTCAGCACTAGGCGTTGCCTATATCAACGACTTCGTGCGTGAAGGACGCATCCTGCGGGTTCAAATGCAAGCTGAGCCCAGCGTAGTAGCAACACCCGAGAAAATGTTGCGCTTGCCTGTGCGAAATGTTCAGGGCGGGATGGTGCCCTTGTCCGAATTTACCTCGCCGCGCTGGGATGTCG
>JANMWF010000204.1:0-6931 GCA_031393845.1 Nitrosomonadales bacterium
TTCGGTTTGATTCAAACCAGCTTGTTTTAGCCCGTCAATCTGGTATCGTTGCCCGCTGGTGAGTTGCTAATATTGCTTCATCTGTGCTCCTTTTATTTGGTCGTTTAAGTGGTTCCGATATTAACGCAGCTCGCCACCTAAGTTCACTTACAAAAGTTGCACTTTAGAGTTGAATCTGCCATACGTTTTTGCTGAAATATCATTGGCGAAATATGCAAGTTGAATATTCAACTGACTTGGCATTTTGCAACGAACCCAAACTCAAGAAATAGAATCAACAAGGCAAAACGTAAAAGTTCCTGTCAGCCAGATATAATCAGATTAAATTTCAGTTACTTATATTATAAATATTTCGTTCACACTTATTTCCGAATCGGACAATGCTGAGCTGTTGACATGGTTAATTTGAACACTTTGTGCTTTATAATGACAAAAGTGCGCTAGCCATTAAATAATTGGACACAAACGGCGTGATGCTATGACCGGCGAAGGTAAAGTTAGAATAATAGATAAATTTGGTAAGAGTGGGGAGCCGCGTCATGCAGCTGCGTGTGGGTAAAAAATACTGTTTAAAAATATGATAATCACTTGTTTTATTAAAAAACTTCCCACTGATGTATAGGAGGAAAATTTTGCAGTTGTTAATAATGAAAGGTTCAATATGGTAGCGCTAACACATCCAGATTTAGCTGAAGTCTTTGAGGAAGGAATGAAGTTCGTCGCTAATAAGGATTACGCCAGAGCAGCAGAATTATTTAAGAAAACCGCAGAGCAAGGACACTCGGAAGCACAATTCTATTTAGGACTTATGTGCGAAGGGGGTCAAGGCATCACAAAAGATGACCAGCAGGCTGTGTTTTGGTGGACCAAGGCCGCAGAACAAGGGCATGTATTAGCACAAAATAATTTAGGACTTATGTATGAACAAGGCCAAGGTGTTAAACAGGACTACCAGAAGGCTGCAACTTGGTTCTGCATGGCCGCAGAGCAAGGAGATGCAGAAGCACAATATACTTTAGGCTTTATGTACGCAAATGGTGAAGGCGTTCCTCGTGACTACCTGCAAGCTATGTTTTGGTTGAGCAAAGCTGCAGAACAGGGAGATGTGGCGTCACAATTTAAGGTGGCAAAACTGAGCCTAGGGACAATATATACACCAGACAGCAACGTTAAACAAGATTTTATTGAAGCATATAAATGGTTCAGCATTGCTGGTGTAGATGGTGATGGAAATGCAAAAGATGGTCTAGAAATTGCGGAATCGTACTTGACACCATCCGCAATTGAAGAGGCACAGCGACGAGCAGATGAGTGGATAGCGAAGAAAAAAAAATGAAGCTCTAAATGAAACGATCATAATCAATATGGCAATTTTTAAATTGAGTATTCCCTTCATGCACGTATTGGTGACTTCCAATAAGTAATTGAATTGTAAGGTGGTGGGGTGAAGGCAACGGTTTGTTGGGCCAAGCGGTAAAAAGAGCAGTACGCAGGCGATTGGTCGACGGTGTTTGAAACGGAACGTAAATTAATCGAGGTGATATTGATGCTGTTGTTGAACGTCGCTCTTTGAGGGTTCAGAGTAGCCACCACTTGAGCAGAGAGGCAACCTTTGATCGGCGAGGTGCGCAAGCTTCTTCATGACCAGACCATCCCCATGTGGTGGAAATTTTGCACTGCTACCTGCTCGCAACCTTCATGCTGTTTTTTGCTATCGGAATGTATGAATTATTTTTTAAACGACATTAACGAAGCACATGGTAGTGAGACATCCAGCAAAATGCTGGTGATCGTAAGTCTGAACGACCTTAAGACGTACGGTTGACCAAAGTAATCCTGACGATTCTGATCGTCACCCTGTTCGAGAGGAAGTATTTCGACTTCCTTTATCTTAATGGCGCCATAGCTCCAATCGGCGCATCGTTGTTTCTGACTCACAAGGCAGAAGACCTTGGAAAGATAATCATAACTGCAATCAAACCAACAGGAATCGAGCCATGCCGAATCAACTTGTTGTCATAGAACAAGCGCAAAACACACTCATCGACCTGGGCATCAAGTTTGGACCGAAGGTCGTTGTTGCGATCCTCATCATGGTAGTTGGCTTTTATGCAGGGCGTTGGGTCGGCTCAGTCTTCCATCGTTGGCTTAGTAAGCTCCAACTCGAGCCGCCAGTGAGATTGCTTCTGGTGCGCGTCGTGCGCCTGATGGTGGTGGGTCTTTTCCTGATCATGGCGCTGCAAAATCTCGGTGTCGAATTGTTGCCCCTAATCGCCGGGTTGGGTGTGGCTGGGGCTGGTATTGCTCTTGCGATGCAGGGTGTGTTGGGCAATCTCGCGGCGGGGCTCACGATTATCTTTACCCAACCATTTCGAGTGGGCGAATATATCTCCATAGTTGGCGTCGAGGGTCAAGTCGAGGAAATCGACCTTTTTTCCACCAAGCTTAGCCACGCGGATTGCTCAGTGGTTGTAGTGCCAAACCGCAAGATTGTCGGAGAGATCCTGCACAACTATGGTCATATCAGGCAACTCAACATGAGTGTAGCCATCGCCCGAGCTGATGATCTTGAGCGAACTCTCACGGTAATTGCTGAAGTGGTTAATGCCAACTCACGCGTGTTGAGAGAGCCAACTGCATTCATTGGGGTGATGACCCTTGCCGACGCATCAATCGGTATCGCAGTCAAACCCTGGGTTAAGGCACCTGATTACGTGCCCGTGGGTGCCGAGATCAATCGGGCAATAGTCGAAAAAATTCGTGCTGCTGGCGTGGACTATCCGCCCTCCGAGCGCAAGATTCGTATCGTCAGTGTGCAGGAGCCTCGCTGATTATTATTGATCCGACCAAGATATGTTTGAACTTGTCCGCCATGCTGCCCGCTAAACAGCACAGTGACGGCAACTTAACTTGGCCGTATTACCAAACAGCACAACCCCTACTTCGGGTCGGCAACTACCATTTAAGTGTGGAAAATTATATTTAAACAAATGGTTGCGTTTGTTGTAAATAAAACTGCTCGCACTTGTTTTGCGAGCCAACGGCGTTCTTCGTAAAAATTTCAAGCTAAATTTTATACTTGGATCGTGAGTGAAACATCACACTGGCACAGCGGTGCCCATAGCTTCCCAGGCCATGTTCTCGGATAGTTGTGTAATGATAGTTTCCAGAGTGATACCGTCCAAACTGAGAGTTGTTACTGTTTTTTATTTGTCTTTATGTTCATATTTTACATGTCAGAGTTAGTGTAGTGCTCTGAGCACCTGATTAGTGCGCTATATATTTAAAGATGCATAAAATTGGTGCATAAAATTCCTCTCTTATTTTCATGATACTCATCAATATATTGTTTTTGCTATCTAAATTACAGTGGCACGGAAACTGCTGTTAATTGATCGGATGTTCCTTAGTTCCGGTTCCAATCTTAGAAAGAAACGCCATGTACAAAACACAATTCTTCATCACTGCTCTAGGAGCTTTGTTCATACTTCCCGCCGCAGCTGCCGATGAATCCACATCTCTATTTAAAGATAATGGCATTGAAGTCGGCGGTTGGATCAATGCGGGAATGACGTACAACGCGAATAACCCGGTCAATCGATTCAATGGCCCTGTCACATTCGCTGACCGATCCAAAGAACTTCAACTGAATCAGCTTAATGTATTTATGCAGCGCGCCGTGGCGACTGAGGGTAAAGCTTGGGATTTCGGGGGACGGTTTGACTTAATGTTCGGCACCGACGCTATTTTTACCCAAGCGTACGGCATCCCTTCGTTTGACGTGAATACCGGGCAACCGTTGAAAAGGAGCAATTGGGATCTGAATTTATGCTGCTCATCAAGCCGCTTTTACAATATGGCATTACCACAGGCTTATATAGAAACCTATGTGCCGATCGGAAACGGCCTAAACCTAAAAATTGGTCATTTTTACTCACCAACCGGTTATGAAACGGTTCCAGCACCCGACAATTTCTTTTATACACGTGCTTACACCTTTACTAATGGCGAGCCATTTACCCATACCGGCTTGATGGGCAACTATACGATCAATAAGAATTGGTCGTTCATGGGTGGCGCGGTTACCGGCAGCGCAACCGGCGGTTGGGATGGTGGTTGGGATAAAGAGTTAAGTAATTGGGGCGGCTTAGCCGGAACTACCTGGACCAGCGACGATAAGAAAAGTACGGTCAATCTCACCGGCTCATACAGCAGGACTTCCACCCGAAGCAATGAGCCTTGGGGATTCTACAGTCTTGTGTTGCAACACAAGATAACCCCAGAAACGCTCCTGGTTTTTCACCAAACTAGTGGTTTTGCGGGCGGGGTTTTCACGCCTGACGGTAATAAGGATGTGGCATGGTATGGAATCGACTTGCAGTTGCATCATGACCTCAGGGAGGATTTATCGGTGGGCATCCGTAGTGAGTGGTTCCGTGATAAAGACGGATTCCGTGTCTGCTCGCCAGTCCGAGTGGCTCAAGCAACCAATGGCGTACACATTAGCTTTGCGGCCGACTTCTTGGCTACCTGTAAACCCGCCGATTATTATGATGTCACCATAGGCATGAATTGGAAACCGGCGAAACAGTTGAATATGGATTCGAAAGCTATGCAAAAGCTGAACATTCGCCCAAATATCCGTTACGACAGAGTGGAAGGAATCGGCCAGGCATACAGGCCTTTTGACAATAGAAAAGATCAATTGCTAATTTCGGTTGATGCGACACTCCCGTTCTGATTCAGCAATTTTTGGATAGGTGGAAAATTCCTCCCAAACACAGCGCTCATAATGAAATGTGGTTTGCATTGTTGAGGAAGCGTTACTCGTTCATCAACAGTAGGTTCTAAATAATGTTGTTTACGCTCTAACACACATGAGGAGTAATAATTATGAAGATGGTTACTGCAATTATCAAGCCGTTCAAACTCGACGAAGTACGTGAGGCTTTGACTGCGATTGGCGTACTAGGTATTACTGTTACCGAAGTGAAAGGCTTTGGCCGCCAAAAAGGTCATACCGAGCTGTATCGCGGTGCAGAATATGTGGTGGACTTTCTGCCCAAGGTCAAGCTGGAAGCCGCTATCAAAAAGGACATGTTAGAGCTGGTGCTTGAAGCCATCGAAAAATCTGCACACACCGGCAATATTGGTGACGGCAAGATATTCGTACACAACATCGAACAAGTAATTCGCATTCGTACTGGCGAAACTGGCATAGAAGCCTTGTAAGGTGACACGTTAAGCTGAACGCATCAAACTTCTGTACCGCAACTTGAGTGTTCGCTCGATAAAGGAACGGCTCTATTGTATGGCATAATGCGGGGGATGGCTTTGTGCTGCTGTTACATAATAATTTTGGTTTTCGCCTTCGAGAGAAGGATGGCAACCGTCATGAATTTTATTAGGCACTGTTCAAGATACGGCCTGATGCGGGCACGCTGGGCTGGCCATCAGGGCCGTATAAGCTATTGGCGCTATGTGTGGCATTGTGCAACATAGTTAGTGTATGCTGGTTATGACGCATTTTTACTTGAATTAATTCACCATTGGTGCGGTTCATATGCTGTGCATGTGTGGCCATTTTCTGGATTTCTTGCCACGTCGGCAAATTAATTGCAGTGTGGGTTTGCAACCAAGTTTGCATACTGCCGGGTTCAAATTTTATACCTCGAGCAAGCATGCCATTCCTCCGCGCATTCACCAGCTTGGTCAACTCCTGTACCATTTGGGTCTTGCTATCGGCTAGTGCTTGTATTTGTTCGGTCTGTTCGTTGAGTAAGGCTTGTTGTTCCGTTTCAAGCAAGCGTATGAACGCATGCAATGCACTACGCTCTGCATGCATCTGAGAGATAAATTCTACCGTCGCAGCAGTAGGTGTGTCATTAACCATATTGCGTCAGGTTTTGTGCGAACTAATCAAATCCTTCACCGTTTGGATCAAGCCATCAGCCACGGCACTGGAATTGACCTGGAAACGGCCTTCACTGATGGCTTGCTTAATATCTGCAACTTTAGCTGCATCCATTAGAGGTGCGCTTGCCATGCTGCTTTCCATTTTTTGAAGTTGTGCAGAAGTTGCACCCAGATGTACGCTGGTGGCGGTGGATTGCGTACTACCGGCAGGGCTAGCGGTGGGCGCTCGCGCTCGCTCCTCACCCGACGTGGCAGTAGGCAGCGGTTTACTGTTTTTTTCGATTTTCATGATAACCTCTTTTCCCAACACTAATAAGTTCATTATCGGCAGCCAAACTCAAAACTTTAGAACACAGCTTTTATACACCAGTAAAACTTTCTGCACAATATGTCTCGTAGGATAGACATGCAAACAAGTTTATAAAGCAGGGCGCGCTCAATAACCAACCGCAACAGGGCGGATTCAAGAATCAACCACAACAGTTAATGTTTAGTCGCACATTTAGCGAGCTCCATATTCAGCAGGAGCTCGTTATAAATCGTTACCGGTGATTGAAATCCGAAGGATTTCCTCGGACGTATATTTCAACCCAGATTGTCCATTAGCGCGAAATCGGCTATGTTTCAAAGCGCGGGTGGGCTGACTTTGCATACGTTTTCTAATGGAAACCAATAGAAAACGACGTGGTTAGTCAATTGATTAAGCGGCATAATAAGCGACAAACGAGATGATCGATGGCGACCGATTCTGACTTTGAGACGCGCTTCAGCAATCGAGAAGTGACTGCATGGAGTGGATTGGCGCTTCCCAAGCCCATGCTCAATGTAATTGGCTTTCGTACGGTTGCGCGGAGCTAGGATTTAACGCCGCCTAGCTCAAATCGTGGCTATCCGCCGATCCAGATTGTCGAGTAGTTTATTGCCAGCATCTGATGTGGTGTCATTCGTTTTCCATGCCGAAATCACCCGTTTCGACAAGACCATATCGTGTCTGTTTGAGTGGAAATATGTAGCG
>JANMWF010000250.1:0-6883 GCA_031393845.1 Nitrosomonadales bacterium
CACGGTAACTCACGTTTAGATACTCTGGACCATATTCAAAAGATCCACCTCGAAGAACCAGCTTCGCACAATCGCCTTCCCGACAACCGTCCGTCCATTGCCACACGTTGCCCAACATGTCATACAAACCATAGGGATTAGGCTTGAAACTTCCCACTGCCATTGGAGCAGATTTTTTTTTCTCATACCTGATACCACAACCATGGCAATTAGCATTCTGAAACCCGAGATCATCTCCCCAGTAATACTGAGTGGTAGTGCCGGCTCGCGCGGCAACTTCCCATTCATGTTCGCTCGGTAGACGGTAGGTTTTACCAGTCTTGTGCGATAGCCATACAATATAGCTCTGAACATCATTCCAGTTCACATTAACCACGGGTTGCTTGCCACGTCCCCATTCTTCATCTAATGGTTTATAACCATTACAACCACCGTCTTCCACGCATGCATCCCATTCATCGAATGTGACAGTATATTTTCCAATCTCAAAATCTGAGCCTGGAATAGGCACCATTTCAGGGCAGACGGTGCATGCTTTAAGCGTTTCTTCTATTTTTTTCTCCTCAGTCTTGGCAGTTTTCAATTGCTCAGGTTTGGCCCGTTTGCCTTCGGCGTTGAGTTTAGGCGCGCCCAATAACACTTCGACTCTTTTTACTACGCCATCGCCCACGCGGATTTCTTGTTCAAATATGCGATCACTAAAGGCATCGACTTTCTTTTGCACCTTCAGCTTCAGCGTGCCAACAGGTACCTTTATATCCAACGGACATTCGCCCTTGAATTTTCCATTAACAAAAATTTCGGCACCCACGTCATCACCTTTGCAAACAACGCTCAGTACGGAGCCAGCCGCGTAAACGTTAGCGGAAGACGCAGCCAGAACTGACAAGAACAAATAATAAATTGATTTCATGAAATCTCCGTTAAAAAATAAAAAATGGGCAGACTCTTAAAGCACTTTTGATCTATTTTAAATGAGGTTTTCTTCATTAGTGCATAAGATTTTAATAAGGGGCCAGACTCAAATTTATTCTAGTTTCCCAGACTATCCCCATTCAACAACCACCTTGTTATATACCCATTCATCTGTGACAAGAACAAAATGCTAACCTGAGATTATTTATTTCAGCGTCATGGCAAGTCTAAATCCGCTGATATGGTAACGTTCAGTCACATCATCCTTGAAACGGGTAGCGATGCGAATGTTTGTTGTGGTGTCATTCCAAGAGCCGCCACGAAGCACTCGCTTCTTACAGTCACTCTCCCAGCAACTGTCCGTCCATTGCCACACATTGCCAGACATATCGTATAGGCCAAAACCGTTGGGCTTGAAACTGCCAACTGGCGAGGTTGTCTTGTTGTCCCACTTGCTTCCACAAGCATTACAGTTAGCATTAGCACTAGAGGCCGAATCTCCAAAAGGAAAAATACCCCAATAATATTCGGTAGTAGTGCCAGCTCGCGCGGCGATTTCCCATTCCTCTTCAGTCGGCAGACGGTAAGGTTTACCGGTCTTTTTCGATAGCCATTGAATATAAGCCTGAGCATCATTCCAGCTCACATTAATCACAGGGCGATTGTCACGCCCCCATTCCTTATCCGAAGGACGATAACCGTTACAGCCACTATCTACCACGCAGGCATCCCAATCTTGGAAAGTGACAGTGTATTTTGCCATGGCGAAATTGGTGTCTGGAATCGGCACCATCTCGGGACATACGACACATTTCTTCTTATCTTCCTGTAATGTTTTTGCCTTATCTTCCAAGGCTGACACCTTAGGTTTTTGCCGTTTGCCTTTGGCGTTAAGCTGCGCCACGCCCAATATCACATCGACCTTTTTTACTACGTCATCGCCCATACGAATTTCTTGTTCAAATATTCGATCACTCAATTGATCAACTTTCTTTTGCACCTTCAGCTTCAATTTGCCAACAGGCACCTTTATGTCTAACGGGCATTCGCCTTTGAATTTGCCGTTAACCAACACTTCTGCCCCCACATCCTCACCTTTACAATTGACGCTCAACACGGATCCGGCCGCGCTTGCGTTAACGGATACCGCGAGAGACATAATTAGCAAAAACAAAACATAAATTGACCTCATGAAATCTCCATTAAAAAAAATTGGGACGCATTGTTATATTCGCCTAAGAAAACTGCAAGGAGTATATCCACTTTGCCGCCAATATTTCTCTTTGCTACGAACATAATTTACTGGCACATTGGCATTTCCATACTCAACACCCCTCCATTCCTTTGTTTCGCTTTTGCTACTCAAGATAATTTGGTAGTTTGACCACCTTTTGACAAAAAGTTCGTAAACCAACCATTTCTATTCATAGCAGACAATTACAATCTGGTCAGAATGAGGCAGTTATTAGTAATACGCCAAGCTAAAAAAATGCAAATTAGCTGAAATATCGATGCACAGGTAAGGAAAGCAAACTAAAGAGTTTTCAGCAGCCTGCTCAAATACCCATTACAGCATTCCTCGCTCTGCAAATGACAAACACCCGGTTCCTGCCACGATGAAGTGATCTAGCACACGCACGTCCACCAGCGCGAGTGCCTGTTTAAGCGTGTCGGTAAGCAGTCGATCGGACTGGCTGGGCTCAGCCACGCCTGAAGGGTGATTGTGGGCCAAGATGACTCCAGCCGCATTGTGATATAACGCGCGTTTAACCACTTCACGGGGATACACGCTAGTTTGAGTGAGTGTGCCGTGGAACATTTCCTCTGAGGCAGTCACTCGGTTTTGCGCGGTGAGGAATACAACCAAGAACACTTCCTGTTCGCGGCCACTCAGCAGCAATCGAAGATAATCGCGCACCGCACCCGGCGAATTCAGCGCATCGCCCATGCGCATTACCTCTTGTAAAGCACGCCTCGACATTTCCAGCACGGCCTGCAACTGAGCATATTTTGCCAGCCCCATACCGTATATGGTGCAAAACTCTTCTTGGCTAGCGGCAAACAAACAGGTAAGCGTGCCAAACTGTGTGAGCAGGTCACGCGCTAAATCCACCGCGCTTTTGCCCACTACACCAGTGCGCAAAAATATTGCCAGCAGCTCGGCATCCGAAAGTGAGGCCGCACCGCGCTGAATTAACTTCTCCCGCGGCCGCTCTCCCTCCGGCCAATTATTAATTCCCATTGCTCTCCCTTGCCTAAGCACAGTGGTTTTTTTGATAAAGAACAGCAGTTTTTGCTAAGATGCACAGCATTATGGAACAAATTCAAACAAAGCGTATTCTGCTGGGCCTCACCGGAGGTATTGCCGCCTATAAAGGCGCCGAGTTAACTCGCCTATTGGTAAATCAGGGCATGCAGATACAGGTTGCGATGACTGAAGCTGCGTGTCACTTCATCACGCCGCTCACCATGCAGGCACTATCCGGCAAGCCGGTGTTCACCCATCAGTGGGGCGAGCACACAGCTAATCATATGGCACACATTAGTCTAAGCCGTTCCACTGATGCCATCTTGATCGCGCCGGCCACAGCTGATTTCATTGCCAAGCTAGCGCACGGCTTGGCCGATGACCTGCTTTCCACGCTATGCCTGGCTCGCAATTGTCCATTGCTGGTCGCCCCTGCAATGAATCGACAAATGTGGGAAAGCCCAGCCACGCAACGCAATATCCAGCAACTTGTTACTGATGGTGTAATTATTTTAGGCCCAGTCAGCGGCATGCAAGCATGTGGCGAAGAAGGAATGGGACGCATGCAGGAACCCACAGAGTTGGCACGCGCATTGCTCACCTTTTTTCAGCCAAAATTACTATCCGGCGTGAAAGTTCTGCTGACTGCCGGGCCAACCTACGAAGCAATAGACGCAGTACGCGGCATTACCAATCGCAGCTCCGGCAAGATGGGCTATGCCATCGCGCAGGCTGCGCTGGAGCTAGGGGCAGAGGTGACATTAATTTCTGGTCCTACAGCCTTATCCAGCCCCCATGGTGCCGCGCTAGTGAATGTCACCAGCGCGGCAGAAATGTTCGAAGGTGTTCAAAAACATGTCGCAGATGCCGATATTTTCATTGGCGTGGCAGCCGTAGCCGATTATCGCGCAGCACAACCGACCGAAAAGAAAATCAAGAAAAATACAGGCGGACTAACGCTGGAACTATTACCCAATCCAGATATCATCGGATATGTCACCGGGCTTCCAAAGCCACCATTCTGCGTAGGTTTCGCGGCCGAAAGCCACAACCTGCATGAATACGCTGTAACGAAGCGCAAAACAAAAAAAATTCCACTACTCGCAGCCAATCTAGTTCAAGAAGCAATTGGAGCAGATGACAACGAACTGATTTTATTTGACGATGCAGGCGAGCATGTATTACCACGCGCAGATAAGCTCACACTGGCGCGAGCTTTGTTGCAACACATAGTCAAACTTTACCGGCAAGGATAATTAACTATGAAAAAAAATGTGGATGTGAAAATTCTCGACCCACGCTTGCATGAGCACCCGCCCGCTTACGCCACGCCTGGATCGGCGGGGATAGATTTGCGCGCCTGTATTGACCAGAGCATGATTATTCAGCCCGATCAATGCGAACTCATCCCGAGCGGCATAGCAATTCACCTAGCCGACCCGCAGTGCGCCGCGATGATCTTGCCGCGCTCTGGGCTTGGACACAAACATGGTATTGTACTGGGCAATTTGGTCGGGCTAATTGATTCCGACTATCAAGGACAGATATTCATTTCTATCTGGAACCGAGGACAGCACCCGTTCACTCTAATGCCCCTGGAACGCATAGCTCAACTGGTTATCATACCGGTACTACAAATGCAGCTCAATATCGTCAAAGATTTCCCCATAAGTCAGCGCGGAAGTGACGGTTTTGGCAGTACCGGAAAACATTGATAATGTCTTAACGAATTCGGCCTACGAATCACAAGCTAGGTAAGCGCACCATATCTCAAAGCAACATACCTCAATGTAAGAAAAACCACTTTAGCGGAGCGCTTGTTGTTGCGGTAATGAGTTACTTATTTTGTAGCTTGATACGCCTATATCGCAATGAAGACCATAGCGCGGCGGCAATGAAAACCACCCCTACGAAACCAGTGAAAATCTCAGGTATATGGTACTTCATACTAGCAAGCATAATGACAGCCAGAATTCCGATCGCATAATGCGCGCCATGCTCAAGATACACATATGCATCAAGGGTTTCTCTACGTACCAAAAATATAGTCATTGAACGCACAAACATCGCGCCAATGCCAAGGCCAATCATGATAATGACAATATCTTTGGTAATGGCAAATGCCCCGATCACCCCATCAAAAGAGAAGGAAGCATCCAGTACCTCAAGATAGAGAAAGCCACCTATCCCGCCGCGCTTTATAACATCGCCAATTTTTGAGTCATCTTCTTCCTTTTCAAGAAAACTGCTAATCACATCTACGCCCACGTAGGACAGCACGCCCCACAGACCGGCGACTAGCACCACCAGTTTCTTGCCTTCCTCGACCATGGACAGACTGGCCAACAGTGTGCCAAGCGCAATCATTACCGAGATTGATGCCACTTTACCAAATGTGGCAATTTTTTCCTCAACATGACCGAGCCAGTGTAACTTTTTTTTGTCATCCAGCAGAAAGTTGAGGAACACCAGCAATAGAAAAATCCCTCCAAACGCGGCCACTTCAGCATGATGGCTGGTCAAATGAAGTGCATATTCATCGGGACGGTTTAGCCCCATATTCCACACCTCTATTATTCCGAGGTCAGCAGCGAGCGCAACAATCACAAGCGGAAAAAGCAATCGCATTCCGAACACAGCGATCAGCATTCCGATTGTCAAGAAGATATCCTGCCAGAATTTGTTCCAGCTTTTCAGCACAGAAGCATTGACGACGGCATTGTCAAAGGAAAGTGATACCTCCATAACGCAGAGGATAGCGGCAATCCCAAGCGCTTCAAGTGCGACCATCCAACCACCGCGGCTATAACCCCACCATGCCGCAAACCCAAGACCAACAAAAGCAATAAAAAATGAAATTTTAAAATGGCGCATACCGTCCCTTCAAAACTATAACTCGCAGTGCAATAGCCAATGAATACTTAATGTAGTGCATTTTTTTCGAAAAATATCTAATGGGATTATGAATCGCAGCGCTATGCTTGCCAGCCACATAGAACATAGTGCAGCTTTAATAAAATTTAGTTAAAACCTATCGCTCGGGCTAAGGCAATTTACCACTTAAGATTTTATAACCTTCACCTCTCCAAATATCCCGCAGATTTGAACTAAACGAATATTGCACCCATTTAATTAGTGCCGCAGTAAAGCTTAGGGACTGATTGCGTTACGTAGGTTTAACATTTAGGTAGGCAAAAACTATCTGCGTCATGTGGTAGCAGTTAACCAACACCGAAGCAAGATACAAAGTTGAGCTGATGTAGTAAGCCTGCCCTGAGCCAGGCGACAATCTAAGCGCAGACTTGTCTGATTTCTTCGACAATAAATTTATATTTGAATTGCAAGCACTACCTCTTAATTAATGTAACGCATACCTAGAGTCCAGTACAAACCCAAACCCCATGTAGACATGACGGTAGCTCAAAAATTACTAGAAATTTTTTTGGCCGCATTCCCTCCAGAAAAATTGTTGGCTGGGGGCAAATAACGTACCAACTCATTCAATGCTAAACGGTAAACATCACGTTTAAAATCAATCACACTTTCCATCTCGACCCAGTAATCGTTCCAACGCCAGGCATCAAACTCGGGGTGAACGGAAGCACGCAAACAGACATCACAATCGCGCCCGACCAGTCGCAGCAAAAACCATATCTGCTTCTGCCCCTTGTAACTGCCACGCCACTCACGCTTAACCCAATGTTGCGGCACTTCATAACG
>JANMWF010000298.1:0-1633 GCA_031393845.1 Nitrosomonadales bacterium
CCAGATTGTCTATAAGTCGGGTTCGCCCTAGCCTGGCCGCAGCCAATATGACCAGCTTACACTCGCTCGCCGTTGGCTCAACCAAGCTGGACTGAGCGCGTATCGTCACGTAATCTACCTGCCAGCCACGTGCGGTAAGCGCTTCAATAGCTTGCCGTTCCAATTTAAAGAAATCCGTTGCACCATCCACAATGGCCTGACGAATTTCTACAAGATTTTGATATAGAAAAACCGCTTCAGTTCGTTCCGCAACGTTTAAATACTGGTTGCGTGAACTCAGCGCCAAGCCGTCTGATGCACGCACCGTTTCGCCGCCGATAATCTCTACTGGCAGATTCAATTGTGCCGCCATTTGGCGCATTAAAAACAACTGTTGATAATCCTTTTTGCCGAATACCGCGATGCCCGGCTGCACAATGTTGAGCAGCTTCAGTACCACCGTCGCCGCACCGCGAAAATGACCGGGACGGAAAGCACCGCATAACTCATTGGCGATGGGCGGTAACTCCACTGTCACTTGCTGCGGCTGCGGATATAAATCACGCTCGCTCGGCGCAAATACCATATCCGTCCCGCACTGTTCCAGCATTTTGCAATCCTGCTCGAGTGTTCGCGGGTATTTGGAATAATCCTCGTTCATGCCAAACTGTAGCGGATTGACAAATATGCTTACCACCACAAACTGACCATGCTGGCGCGCAATCCGCACCAGATCAAGGTGCCCCTGGTGCAGATTGCCCATGGTCGGCACAAAGGTGATGCCAGCTACACCTCGCAAACGTGCGCGCAGTTCGGCAATGGTGTGAATCACTAGCATCAATATCCCTTAAAAAATATTTTAACTTCAGAAGCTGTGTTCCACACCGGGAAAGACGCCGGATTTCACCTCCATCACATAACGTTTCACCGCATCGGCAATGTCTTGCGCACCCTGCATATAATTCTTCACAAAGCGTGCTTTTTTGCCTGGGTAAATATCCAGCATATCGTGCAACACCAGCACTTGGCCGGCACAAGCCGCGCCCGCGCCTATGCCTATGGTAGGAATAGAAACATTGGCGGTAATTTCTGCGGCCAACAGCGCTGGCATGGCTTCCAACACCACCAGTCCAGCTCCAGCCTGCTCGACTATTACTGCTTCTTGCAACAGACGCTGCGCGTCGGCTTCATTCTTGCCCTGCACACGGTAACCGCCGATCTGGTGCACCGATTGCGGCGTAAGCCCGATATGGGCACATACTGGAATGCCACGCTCGGTGAGAAAGGAAATAGTCTCGGCCATCGCCGACCCGCCTTCGAGTTTGATCATCTGTGCGCCCGCTGCCATCAGGCGCGCGGCATTTTCAAATGTTTTTTCCGGGCTAACCTGAAAGGTGCCGAACGGCATATCGGTGATTATGAATGCCTGTTTCGACCCACGTGCTACGCAAGCTGTGTGGTAAACCATCTCGTCCAAGGTCACCGGCAGAGTAGTCTCGTGCCCTTGCAATACCATCCCGAGCGAATCGCCCACCAGCAGCACGTTCACACCGCCTGCTTCGAGCAACGCCGCAAAGCTGGCGTCATAACAGGTCAATACAGCGATTTTTTCGCCTTTGTCACGTAACGACTGCAATGACGTTAATGTCGTTCG
>JANMWF010000027.1:0-4251 GCA_031393845.1 Nitrosomonadales bacterium
ATTCGCCACTGACCTGATACGCGAATGTGGGTACGCCAAATTCGTCTTTCACCCGCCGCACGATATCAAGGTAAGGCATACCCGGCTTGACCATTACCATGTCGGCACCTTCCTGCAAATCCAGACCGACTTCCCATAGCGCTTCATCGGAATTGGCGGGATCCATTTGATACGTGCACTTATCACCAGTACCCAGATTGGCGCTGGAGCCAACCGCATCGCGGAATGGGCCATAGAAGCTGGAAGCATATTTGGCTGAATAGGCCATGATGCGGGTGTGATTACATCCCTTGCGGTCAAGGGCAACCCGTACCGCAGCAATACGCCCGTCCATCATGTCGGAAGGGGCTACCACGTCAGCTCCGGCCTGTGCGTGGACTTGTGCCTGCTGTGCCAGGACGATGACGGTCTCGTCATTCATGACATAGCCGTGGGCATCGATCAGTCCATCTTGTCCGTGACTGGTATAGGGGTCAAGGGCAATATCAGTCATCAGGCCAAGCTCGGGGAAGTGTTTTTTGAGCGTGGCTACTGCGCGCGGTACGAGGCCGTCTGGATTAAGCGCCTCGCGCGCATCTTCTGACTTGAGCAACGTATCTATCACAGGGAACAGGGCAAGCATGGGTATGCCCAGCTTGACGCACTCCTCAGCTTGCACTAGCAGCTTGTCCAGGGTCTGGCGCTTTACCCCAGGCATGGACGCCACAGCCTCCTCGCGATTTGAGCCTTCCAGTACGAATACCGGGTAAATGAAATCTGCTGCGGTCAGCACGTTTTCACGCATCAAGGCGCGGGAAAACTTATCGTGGCGCATGCGCCGCATCCGTTTATGTGGATATTGTCCGAGTGTGTGCATAACTTAAATCCTAAAATTTTTACCTAATATTGGAACTCTTTCATCATTATGTAATCTGATGCTACAGATGGTGAGATATCACCTCCCGCTTTTCCTCCTTGAGCGGACTGTCTTGACCCGAAAGAGTCGAGGCATTTGCGCCCCTTGGCTTTTCCTTATTAGCCGGGGGCATTTTTTTGTCTGCTACTCGGCAGAAAACCAGCCAGCAATCACCGCCTCGGCCTCATCCATGCCGATCTTTTTCAGACTGGAAAACAATTGCACCGAAGAAAGTGGAAAATATTCCGCGAGGTGCAATTTAACACGATTCAGCGTCATATTCGCCTGTTGACGACTTAGTTTGTCTGACTTGGTAAGTAGCACGTGCACTGGCTTGCCAGTTGGCGCAAACCAATCCAGCATTTGCTCATCCAGCTGGGTGAGTGGATGTCGCGCGTCCATTATGATGACTAGCCCGCATAACGCCTCCCGTGTCTGTATATACCCGCTCAGCAGCCCTTCCCAGTGCGCCCTTATTGCCAGTGGCACTTTGGCATACCCGTAACCCGGCAAGTCCACCAGAAAACGATTTTCGCCCAAATCAAAATAGTTTATATGCTGGGTCCGCCCCGGTGTTTTACTGGTGTAAGCCAAGCGGACGTGGTTGGCCAGCGTATTAATGGCACTCGATTTGCCCGCGTTAGAACGTCCGGCGAAAGCAACTTCTCTACCGCCATGCAGCGGCAAATCGCGCAAATGATTAACCGTGGTAAAAAATGTAGCGCGCGAAAATAGTCCCATACTACCAAGCTGCGAAAATTTTGCTGGCGGTCGCGATGGTCTGCGCAATGTCTGCGGATGTATGCGCTGACGACACGAAACCTGCCTCGAATGCGGATGGCGCCATGTATATTCCTTCGTCCAGCATGGCATGGAAAAATCGATTGAATGCCTCCTTGTCGCAGGTCATCACTTCGGCATAAGAGGTCGGCGGGGTGGCACGGAAATACAAACCGAACATGCCGCCGATGGATTGGGCTGAAAATTCGACGCCATGCTGTTTGGCAGCCTGTTCCAAGCCCTCGGTTAGTTGGTGCGCCAGCACGCTTAAGTGCTCGTAGAAATCCGGCTGCTGCACCAAATCAAGCGTAGCCAGCCCCGCTGCTACTGCCACCGGATTGCCGGACAGGGTGCCCGCTTGATACACCGCACCGAGCGGCGCCAAGCATTGCATTATGTCACGCCTCCCCCCGAATGCTGCGGCAGGCAGGCCGCCGCCCATCACCTTGCCCAGCGTGACCAGATCCGGTTTGATGCCGTAATAGCCTTGTGCGCCTTGCAGGCTGACGCGGAAGCCCGTCATCACCTCGTCCAGAATAAGTACTGCACCATGTTTAGTGCACAGCGCACGCAACGCATCCAGAAATTCGCGCTTGGGGAGAATCAAGTTCATGTTGCCCGCGACTGGCTCAACAATAACTGCAGCAATCTCGTTGCCTATTGCGGCAAAGGTACGCTCCAGCCCAGCCACATCGTTGTAATCGAGCACCGTAGTCAGCGCCGCGATTTCCGCTGGCACGCCAGAGGAACTCGGCTGGCCGAATGTCAGTGCACCAGAGCCTGCTTTGACCAGCAGGCCATCAGAATGGCCGTGGTAACAGCCTTCAAATTTAATGATCCGGCTGCGACCGGTAAAGCCGCGTGCCAAACGGATCGCAGTCATGGTGGCTTCGGTACCGGAACTCACCAGTCGCACCATTTCCATGCTGGGGAGTAGCTTGCACAACAGTTCGGCCATTTCCAGTTCAGCCGCAGTGGGCGCACCGAAACCCAAACCTTGCGCGGCCGCATCCTGCACTGCCATGACCACAGCGGGATGGCAGTGGCCAACAATCATCGGCCCCCACGAACCGACATAATCGATGTAATGCTTGTCGTCGGCATCCCACACATATGCGCCCTGCCCGCGTTTAAAAAACAGCGGTGTACCTCCCACTGACTTAAATGCACGTACGGGCGAGTTGACCCCGCCAGGAATGACGTGCTGCGATTGTTCAAATAAATATTCGTTGCGTGAGCTCATGGTACAGAGTCCTAATTTGAATCTTGCATAAACAATAATTTTACCATTGTTCTTAAGATGTGCTTTATAAGATGAAGTTTCACCATTTATTTCAGCTCTCTATATTTGTATAGAGCTTCTTGCAAAACACATGCGTCAAGAAAACATGTTCTGGCTTAAAACCATTCAATCTTTCGCGTCTGATATACTTCGCGCCGCTTAAGGTGCCAGACACAGGAATGCGTCTGGTTAAACGGGAAACAGGTGCGGGAATTTAATTCCTCAGGCCTGTGCTGCCCCCGCAACGGTAAGCAGGTGTGGACGTGTTGATAACCTGGATGTTTCATAAATTTGCGTGATGATCGCGCAGTATTTGTTTGATAAGTAAATTTAGCAGGGAAAGAGCGGCGACGGCCTGATTTATCGAGGCAATGGCTTCTGCTCTGGCTGATTAAATTTACATAGCAGACAGACACTAGCAAGCGACCAATGCAAGACGCGTAAATTATGGAAAATTTGAGTTAAGCCACTGTGAGCAATCATGGGAAGGCGATGCGTCTAGTCCTGCAAGCCCGGATACCGGCCTTGAGCACAGGAGCCTCACCAGAGGTTCTTTAGGTCGGGAAATGCTGCGGGTGGCGCATGGACGGCGGGATGGCAAGCCGCGCCGGTTAGCCAGCACTTCCTTCCTTCTGCTTGTGCATTTCCTGTGTTTGAACATTCCAACGGGGAACCTTGGAATTCGCTCAGGAAAATATTAATGAAACATCAAAAATTTGTCGCCGCCATTTTATGCGCGGTTACTTCATCAGCTTACGCAATAACGGACGATTCTACGCTCGAAACTGTCATTGTCACCGGGTCGCGATTCGAAGAAACCTACGCTGACAAGCCACTTAATGTATCCGTCATTACGCGCGAAGCAATCAATAAAAGCAGCGCCCGCACGATACCGGAGTTACTTTCGCAGCAAGCTGGTATTTCAGCACGAGATCTATTTGGCAATAATGGCGCATTAGCCACGGTTGATTTGCGCGGTTTTGGCGCAGCTGCCGGACAAAATACGCTAATTCTGCTGGATGGGAGGCGCATTACTAACGCTGATCTTTCAGGGGTTCAGTGGGCGGCTATCCCCTTCGCTTCGATTGAGCGCATTGAGATTATGCGTGGCAGTGGTGCTGTTTTGTACGGTGACGGCGCAACCAACGGCGTAATCAATATCATCACCAAATCACCTACGCAAATAGGCAAGACGGGGCAAGTCAGCATGAAAGCCGGTAGTTATGGGTTGGCTGAGGTGCAGGCAAATGCCAATTATTTTTCTGGTAAGGCAGGAATTGACTTTACAGCCAGT
>JANMWF010000029.1:0-2787 GCA_031393845.1 Nitrosomonadales bacterium
TGCCAGGCAGCGTAGTAACGTAGTCTTGCCAATACCGTTGGGGCCGATGATGGCGACGCGCTCACCGGCCTCAACACGGAAATTAAAATTAGAAAATAGCGGGCGATCAAAACCTTTGCTCATCTTTTGCACTTCCACCGCAATGCGATGTAGTTTTTCGCGCTCATCATATTCAAAGCGGATAAAAGGATACTGACGGGTAGATGGCTTAATGTCTTCAATTTTGATTTTGTCGATCTGTTTCGCCCTGGATTGCGCCTGGGTTGATTTCGATGCATTCGCCGAGAAGCGCGCCACGAAAGCTTTTAGTTCCGCAACCTTTTCCTTGGCTCGGGCGTTGTCGGTGGCGAGTTGCGTGCGTACGGTCAGGGAGGCAAGCATGTAATTGTCATAATTGCCGGGAAAAGTGGTGATTTTTCCGTAGTCCAGATCGGACATATGGGTACACACGCTGTTCAGGAAATGGCGATCATGCGAGATGATCACCATGGTGCTTTTGCGGGCGTTCAGCAAGTCTTCCAGCCAACGTATGGTGTTGATGTCGAGGTTGTTGGTCGGTTCGTCCAGCAACAAAATTTCAGGATCGGCAAACAGTGCCTGAGCTAATAGCACACGCAATTTAAAACCCGGTGCTACCGCACGCATAAGCCCACTATGCAGCTCCTGGGGGATTCCCACACCGTTCAGTAATTCGCCCGCGCGCGCTTCGGCCGTGTAGCCATCGAATTCGGCAAATTTCGCCTCTAGGTTGGCGGCGTGCATGTAATCTTCTTCGCTGGCATCTGGGTTGGCATAGATTGCATCGCGCTCCGCCATTACTTCCCACATTTCGGCGTGCCCCATCATCACTACTTCTGTTACGGTATTGTCCTCAAAGGCGAATTGGTCCTGACGCAACTTGCCGAGGCGTTCGCCCTTGTCCAGCATTACATTACCGGAAGTTTGCGCCAGATCCCCGCCCAAAATTTTCATGAAGGTGGATTTGCCGCAGCCATTTGCGCCGATCAGGCCATAGCGATTGCCATCACCGAATTTTACAGAAACGTTTTCGAACAGCGGCTTGGCGCCGAATTGCATAGTGATATTAGCGGTAGATAACATGGCGTACTCAAAAAATTAAGGCGCACATTCTACCATGTGTGCGGCTCACACCGGTCAGAGCGGCTGGGCTACAATGCCTGCTTTGTATTCTTCTTAATAGTCCACATATAAAGTCACTATGATTCCACATCTTACTACTGCCCTAAATGGTCCATTGCTTGATCTTGAGCGGCGCATGCTCGACGCACAACCCACTATCGAGCATTGGTTTCGCTCGCAATGGGCAGAGCGCACCATTCCGTTCTACACCTCGGTGGATTTGCGTAATAGTGGTTTCAAGCTGGCACCGGTGGATACCAATCTGTTCCCGGGCGGCTTTAACAACCTTAATCCCGATTTTTTGCCGCTGTGTGTGCAAGCTGCACAAAGCGCAATTGAAAAAATTTGCCCGGAAGCTCGCGGTGTCCTACTGATTCCCGAGAATCACACACGTAACCTGTTTTACCTGCAAAACGTGGCCCAGATCGCCCTGATTCTTAAACGGGCGGGTATGAATGTGCGTATTGGCAGCATGTTGCCGGAAATTACTCAGCCCACCAAACTGGCATTGCCCAATGGCAGCGCGCTCACGCTGGAACCTTTGCAGCGTAAAGGGAATCGCTTGGTGTTGGACAATTTCGACCCCTGCGTGGTACTGCTCAATAATGATCTTTCCGCGGGGGTGCCGGACATACTGAAAGATCTGGAGCAAACTACGCTTCCACCGCTGGCGGCAGGTTGGACCACGCGGCGGAAGTCGCAGCATTTCAGCGCCTATGACCGTGTTGCGGCCGAGTTTGCCAAGTTACTTGACATAGATCCTTGGCTGATTAACCCTTATTTTGCCAGCTGCGGTGAGGTTGATTTTAAGCAGAGTTCCAGTGAAGAATGTTTGGCCATGCATGTGGACAGCATTCTGCAGAAAATGCGAGTGAAGTATGCTGAATACGGCGTCAAGGAAGCCCCATTTGTTATCGTCAAGGCCGATGCCGGTACTTACGGCATGGGTATCATGACGGTGAAGGACGCCAGCGAAGTACGGAGCCTCAACCGTAAACAACGCAACAAAATGGCCGTGGTGAAAGAAGGTATGCAGGTTTCCGATGTGCTGGTGCAGGAAGGTGTATATACCTTTGAGAGTATTAATGAGGCAGTAGCCGAGCCGGTGGTGTATATGGTCGATCATTTCGTGGTGGGCGGTTTTTATCGCGTGCATACCGGGCGCGCCGTGGATGAGAATCTCAATGCACCGGGCATGCACTTTGTTCCGCTGGCGTTCGATACCAGTTGTATTTTGCCTAATCCGGATTGTGCACCGGACGACACGCCAAACCGCTTCTACGCATACGCTGTCGTGGCCAGAATTGCACTGCTGGCGGCGGCGTTAGAGCTGGAAGAAATGGAAGCGTGATTCAAGATACTTACACCACAAAAGCGCAGAGACAGAGAGAGATCAAAGGGCAAACTACTCTCACGAAGGTTGATCCATGAAAGCCGTATCAAGACATAAGTTATCCTGATTAGCCATAAAGTTCAGTTGCACAATAAAAGAGCCGTCATTCCCGCGCAGGCGGGAATCCAGCAATAAAAATAGACCCCCAACGCGGGACATAAAATCGGTTTTGTTCCGCTTCGCGGGGGATTGAACAATCATCTGGATCCCCGCCTGCGCGGGAATGGCGTGTGCTGAACATTGTGGCTAATCAG
>JANMWF010000056.1:0-15254 GCA_031393845.1 Nitrosomonadales bacterium
ATTTTTATAGCGTGCATGAAAGGCGGAAAGATCAAGTTCTTGATCGACCAGATGGCATAACGCGTATTCAAAACTGCCGGGAATAACTTGCCGTTCAAAGTCGACCGGCAGTAGTTTTAAGCCTTTGTGTATCGGTTTGAATCGCGCCATATCGCATCCACTTTAGTTTTATTCAGCCTCAACGAGTAAGTTTAGATTGTGATCGCGAAGCGATCACAATCTAAACCGTTTGTTGTACAAGCCTGTTGAGGTTACTGTGAAAGTCCTAGTCATGATGCAACCTGATAATCACATGAAGCGTGGTTGTGCTGACACGCTTGAAGAACCTGACGCGGTCGTCTGATTCCAATTTTATTTCATCGGTGACACTGCGTTAATTCAGTTGCCCACGCGTGATCGCGCTGCTTGCACTGCCTGCAAGCATTCAGATAAAAAAAGAGGACAGGGATACAGCTCAATGCTGCTGACTTATACAAATTCGACGGTTTGGTCACCGGCGTAAAGTCAATAATTGGAGCAGTAAGCCGGGTGCGTTTCTGTGATTCGAATGGTTAATTGATTGCCAGCTTACGCTGAAGTCGTGACAAGCGCCGTTCAAAAACCATGCTCCAGATGGCCGCGGACGCATGATGCCGGGCACTGGGAAGTCGATATGATTAAAGGCGCGATGAACCGTTCTTCAGTCGGATCGCTCCCTAAGCATGATGTTAGCTCCAGCTGTCCCCACTATCACCTGAGCTATTATCAGCGATGTTTGAATCGTCACTCCAGGAAGAGTTATCGGCTATGCCAAAGTCTGTTCCCCCCATGTCGTTGGAGGCCCCCCCCCAAGTGTCCGCAACAGGAGCCGCGCTGCTAGCGGCATTAGTAGCGCTATGCCCTCCATCCATGAAGCGATGGGCCAAAGCTTCAGCTGCCACCATACCCACGCCAACCGCTGCGCCGGTAGCAAGCCCCCCCATAATCCCGCTGCCGATTCCGCCGCCAGCAGGTGCTGCTGCGGGCGCTACTCCTCCGCCAGCCGCCGGTGCTGCTGCTCCGCCATAAGGTTGCCTGGGCACAGGAGATGCGGAAGCGTTTTGACTGCCAGGTTGATAGTTGTTTGGAAAGGTTGCTGTGTTACGCAATTTAATTGCGCGTATAACGAAAAATATTATCGCAGTTACGCTCAACCCGAGGAGTAACATCCCCCATGGGAAATTGTTGCCTACTACAGATTGCACATTGCTGACCGGAGGTTGGCTAACACGATGGGCAGCGGCAATTCTATTTTTTAAGTCTTGCACAGCTTGCGGTTTGGCAAATGACAAATCTGGCTTCAAGCGTTCCGCGGTATTCATCTCGGCTTCGGCTTGCCTCATTTGACCTTGCTTGGCCAATATTTCTGCTTCTACAAAATGTGCCTTGGCACTGTTTGGATGCTCCTTAAGAACTTTATCCATCATTTTTTGCGCGTCTGCCAACCTGTTTGCGTGGGCTGCTTGATAGACTTGGTCGAGCGTTGGAGAGTCTTCCGCAAATGCGATCCCATTCGAGAAGAGCATTGCGGTCAATAAAACTAATCCGTAAGTTACAGTTTTTAACATTTCAAATCCTCCATGACATTCGTACTAGTATATTTGGCCAAGTCTAGCTAAATTCAAGGGCACCTCTAAAAATCCAATTTTCGTCACAATACGGCGTTACTCGAAAAAAATTATCACTTACATATCAACCATATGCCGCGCTCAAATTTTTTACTCGTGCCTTGTCTTGTCTAGAAACTTGAATTTTTAGAGGCGCCCTCAAGAGTAAAGTTACAATTCTTTTTGGCGTTTATCCTACTCTCGCTACTATAGAATAACTTACTACGCTCACAGCATTTACTTTGTAATATAAAGCCTGCCGTCATCTCAATCATATCGCTCACGCGCCACTTGCTTATTTTGCTTTTCTACTTGAACCATCCGTGAATAACTTATTCTAATCAGGTATGGTTAAGAATAAACGGAGTGCTACTTTCTTGTTTGGCCGCTACTTGACTGCCTTATCTGCCGTACACTAGGCCGTGGTATTATACCACTTTGAATTCGTGGCTATATAGCGAGTTTTGATCTGTTGATAAAGGTTTTGATTTATTTGCAAGGCTTACTGTAAAATTAGCAATTGCGGCTCAGTGATGAAGATAATATATGGCCGACTATCAATGATTGAAAAGTGATTTATTCGACAAAGATTTTATATACTTCAAACCAGACAAACTTTTTTTAAAGCCAACCGTAAAAGCGCGATCAAGGGCGACGTTAATTGATGCTTAATTCAAATATTACTAAGCTTGGATATGGTTTAGGCGCCTTCTTGTAATTCGTTAATATTCATAAAGATATTGTAGAGAACAACTCCAATGATAAATGATATCAACCGCGCTCAGTTTCTGTCCGGTGGTGATTATGCCGTACTTGCACTTCACGGTCTGCGCAGCACGCCGCTTGAATTGCAGCCGCTACTCAAGGCGCTTCATCGCGTCGGCTTTACTGTCGATGCTCCGCACCTGCCAGACTATGGTTTTTCCGCTAATGATTGCACAGGCAGCTGGCGCGATTGGCTGGATGAGGCAGTGGCTCGTTTCGACAAGCTTGCTGCGCAATACAGTCAAGTTGCAATATGCGGTTTAAGTATGGGCGCTACGCTAGCCTTGGCGGTTGCTGCCGAGCGCAGAGGTGCTGTTGCGGCAGTCGCTGCGCTATCGACCACCCTCTATTTTGACGGCTGGAACACCCCTTGGTATCGCTTTCTGAGCCCGATAGGCTATTTCACACCACTTCGGCATCGTATGGTGATCCGCGAAACCTCACCCTTCGGCATCAAGAATGAGCGTTTGCGCGAGTGGGTCGAGAGAGAGGTAGCAGCAGGTCCGATTACCGCGGTCGGCGCTTCCGTCCTCTCGCTGCCGGCACTGCACGAAGCGGAAAAATTAATGCGTCACACGCGCCGTAAATTGCAGCAGGTTGATGCCCCCACTCTTATACTGCACTCGAGTGAAGATGACATCGCCAGCCTCAAAAGCGCTTATCTGGTACAGCACCGGGTACAGGCGCGCGATGTACGCCTGGTGCAATTACATGATAGCTATCACATGATCACGCTCGACAATGAACGCGAGCGTGTCGCAGCGCTCACAATCGATTTTTTCCATGCCAGCGGTGATGCCGTTCAGCCTGTTGCTCCTCCGATCCACGATCAAGATATGGCATCAAGAAAGAAATAATGAACGATATCGAAAATCGTCTATACGACATGCTGGCTAAGCAACTTGAGATTCCCCGCGAAGGGCTGTCGTGTGAAACGACGCTGGAACAAATCGGGCTCGACTCGCTGGCCACCATGGAATTCATGTTCGAGATCGAGGACAATTTCAATATTCGTTTTGACCAAACCGGCGAACCGCCCAAAACCCTCGGTGATGTCTTGAATCAGGTTACCGCGAAGCTCCAGAAATGAGTGAGCTACGTCGCGTTGTCGTCACCGGGATTGGCGTTGTCTCGCCTGTCGGCAATTGGCCCGGGCCATTTTTTGACAACGTGGCAGCGGGTCGCTCAGGCATACGTCTGCTACCTGCCGGGGAACACGCTTCACCGGTACAGGTTGCTGCTTGGATTGAAGCACCCATCGAGGATGAGAGCAAGGGTGTGCCGCCAGATCGGGTTACGCAATTGGCGTTAGCCGCTGGTCGATACGCGTTGATGGAAGCTGGCCTGCTTGATCGTCCTGAGTTGCTGACTGATATGGGCGTCCATCTTGGTACCGGCTCCGGCGCCAGCGCAACCCTTGATCACGCGTTTTACCGACTTTACAGAGAAAACCGCGACCGCTTGGCGCCAATGACATTGCCGCGCGCCATAAATAATGTAGCCGCATCAGAGTTGGCTATTCGTTTCGGCATGACCGGCGCCAATAACACCTATTCAATAGCTTGTGCTTCCTCAGGCAGCGCCATCGGTGAAGCGCTCCGCGCTATTCGCCACGGCTATAGCGAACGCATACTGGCCGGTGGCAGTGAGGCCATGCTGACTTACGGTGTCTTGCATGCCTGGCATGCGCTACGTGCCCTGGCTACCCCCGATGCTCAAGTGGAAGCATCCTGCCGTCCCTTTTCGGCTGATCGCAATGGCTTGGTATTGGGTGAGGGTGCCGCCTTCCTGGTGCTGGAAAGCCTGGCTTCAGCGCAGGCTCGTGGAGCGACCATCCTGGCTGAACTGGCCGGCTATGGGGCTTCTTGCGATGCTACCCATGTTACGCACCCTTCATCAACCGGACAGGTCAAAGCTATTCGTAATGCGTTAACCGACGCTGGACTCGATCCCGGCGCAATCGACTATGTCAATGCACATGGCACCGGAACGCTGACTGGTGATGCCGTTGAAGCGGAATCAATACGTACGGTATTTAGCGAGCATCTGCACACCCTGTCGGTTAGCTCGAGCAAAGCAGTGCACGGTCACCTGATGGGTGCAGGCGGGGCAGCGGAGTTGGCCGTTACGATTATCGCCATGCAAAAAAACGTGGTTCCACCGACCGCCCACTGCCGGGTGACCGACCCCGACCTGGGCATCGACGTGGTGGCAGAAGGCATGCGCCAGAAAACGTTAAACGCAGTGCTCTCCAACTCCTTCGCATTCGGCGGCAGCAATGCCGTGCTCATTGCGCGCAGGTTTGAGGAATGAGCAACACCACCATCCACTCCCTGAGATGTTGGGCTTCATTTTATTCAGCCTAACCTACCGAGCTATTTGTTTTTACTGTCCTGAAACTGGACAGTGGTTTTCCAGCGCGGCCAATCTTCAGGAAGATATTTTTTTAGTGTCCTCTGGCGGAGGAAAAAATACGCAGCCAAACAAACCACAAGAAATAAAAGAAAAACTTCCTGGCTTAACCCAAAGAACGAGAACAAAAACATACCAAGAACTCCACAAATTAGAATGGAAAATTCCTCGTGCCAAGGTTGAAACTCTCTCGGATGAGAGTTGTATCGAATAGATGTTTGGCACCCTGGACATTTTGGAATCAGCCCAAGGTAACGACCCTTCAGATCCAAACTACAGCAAGGACAATGCGTATTCATAACATGACCTAACGTAAAGTAGACACCCTAAAAACGCATGAAACAGCACCTTCGAGGTGTATAAACGGGCATCCGCATTGCAATGCTTTGTTTTAATACTGGGTGAAATAATTGCACACCCTGGTTTTTAGGATAACAGCACCGCGATAAAATTTCCAAAATTACTGGATCAATTTCGTCGGTATTTTTCAAGCTTCCGCACTGCGCAACTTACCGTTATGTAGTGTACCCCGAAATGCTAATTTATAAGGTGCCCAATGGCTGGAGACCTTATAAAATGGAGCTTGTATGCGGCGCGTAGTGTCATGATAACGTGTTATTTAACCGAACTCCTCTGAGGGCAGACAATAATTCCAGGCTGTCCATTTGCCGGAAATCAGCTGTTTTTTAAATGACGATGGCGTTGTCTGAAAACTTGGTAGCTAAACAGGATTTATAAAAGTATTCGTAAATGAAGAAACATAATATTGAAATAAATAAAAAATGGTTGGTTTTGGTGCTGAGCGTATTTCTTACCGCTTGTTCCATGTTTTCCAAACCGCCCGTTGTGTCACGTCCTCAACCAGTTGTGCTGCTTCCAAAAGTGGTACCAGCCCCCGTAGTAGGGTTGTCTGCCCCGTTGTTTATGGTGAGTAAGTGGGAGATGCTGCCGGACTGGCAAACGCTCGACCTTGCACCCTCCCAAACTGCATTTTTGCAAAGCTGCCGTGTGTTGAAAAATAAGCCGCACTGGCAAGAGGTATGTGTTCAGGCCGAACAATTGGGGGTTAGTGACAATACTGCGTTGCGTGCATTTTATGAAGAATGGTTTACCCCTTATCAACTGCTCAATCCGGACGGTAGCGAGCAGGGAATGATTACCGGTTATTACGAGCCTTTGCTCAAGGGCAGCCGTTCCAAGACGTCGCGTTTCCAATATCCTCTGTATGCCGCGCCGAATGATTTGCTCACGATCGATCTGGGTGGAGTCTATCCGCAACTTAAAGACATGCGTCTGCGAGGTCGAGTTCAGGGCAAACGCATCGTGCCCTATTACAACCGTGCAGAAATTGATGCCGGGGCCGGTGCGTTGATGGGGAATGAATTGTTCTGGGTGGAGAATCCAATTGAACTATTTTTTCTGCAAATACAAGGCTCCGGTCGCATTGAATTGCCGGATGGCAAGCAGGTAAAAGTCGGATATGCTGACCAAAATGGCTACCCTTATGTGTCCATCGGCAAGAAGCTGGTTGAAGCAGGCGAGCTTAAGCTCGAAGAAGCCTCCATGCAAGGTATTAAGGGTTGGGCCGAGAAAAATCCGGATAAAATTAACAGGTTACTGGAACAGAATCCCAGCTACGTATTTTTACGCGAATTGCCGGATAGTCTGTCTGCACCGTTGGGTGCGCTGGGTGTGCCACTTACCAATGAATACAGCATCGCCGTAGATCCGCGCACCATCCCACTGGGCGCGCCCGTTTTTCTTGCTACGACCTATCCCAATGATAGCGCACCACTCAACCGCTTGATGCTGGCGCAAGACACGGGCGGCGCCATCAAGGGCGCAGTGCGCGCGGATTTTTTCTGGGGCTTTGGAGAATTTGCGGGAGCGCAGGCGGGCAAAATGAAGCAACAGGGGCGGCTATGGGTGCTGTTTCCGAAAGGCGGGGAGCCGACGTTGAATTGAGGGTAAATTCAATAGCCAAACATTCTGGAATTCATTGCAGGCTAAGCAAAGTATCTATTCGTTATTCACATTTTCATCCAGCAACCGTTTTACTGCCTCCATATCCGCTTGTCTCCCAATTTTGCGGCTGCCACTGAACCTTGCATTTTCAGGCAGTACCGCGATATTCACCGGCACACCGGTTTCAGTTTTCAGCGTAAAGCTGGGCACGATTTGTTGCCTGCCTGTCAGATGTACTGACCATTCACCGCCTTCAAAGGGCAGATTATGCTTGAGTAGAAACATCATCACGGCCTTTTCGTCATCGGAATAAACCAAAAGATTAATGTCTGATTGCTCGCCTGCCGTGCCGTTCAACACGGAGCCGGTGAGGAAGGGGTGAAATGGCTCTAATAATTGCATAGCGGCGAGTGCCTGCTGGCGTAATTGGTGCAGGACAAGGGGGTGGCTTTCACTCTGATACAGGGCACGGAAGCTACGCAACGCCATTTCAACTTCATCATTGCTGGGCAGGTGTTGAGTATCTGCTGCGCCCATTTGTTTGGCGGCCTTGCGTTTGGCAAACGCATAATCGGTAATACCACCTTCGGCCATTAGACGCGCGGCGTGATGTGCGAGCTGTTCACGCATCAAGTCGCGCCGATGTAAACGATCTTTACCCATGTCAAATTAAAATATGTGATCGATGATTGTTTCGATAAGCGATTTTTCCGGTGGCGGGACGAGTTGCTCTGGCGGCAAATTTTCCTGGTAAAAATATTCCACTAATTCGCCAGCTTCATTCCGCTGTCCATCTTTGTTAATGCGCGCAGCCACCATATTTTCCGGCATGGTGTAGGTGGCTTCAGGAGCTTGTTTGAGTATTTTCCCCATGTAGTCCATCCAAATGGGTAATGCAGCTCCGCCTCCGGTTTCCCTCTCGCCCAGGCTGCGCGGGTTGTCGAAACCGACCCAGGTAATCCCTACCACAGTGGGATGGAAGCCGCAGAACCAGGCATCCATCGATTCGTTGGTAGTGCCGGTCTTGCCCGCTAAATCATGGCGACCCAACTGCATGGCACGGAAGGCAGTGCCGTGTTGTACCACGCCTTGCATCATATTTACCATGGTGTAGGCATTACGCACATCTATAACCTGCTGGGCGGTTTCTCCGGCCACAATGGGCGCGGCCTGGTGTAGCACTTTGCCATTGCTGTCCTCAATGCGCTGGATAAAATAGGGGGTGATGCGGAAGCCGCCATTGGCGAAAACGGAGTAACCCGTCAGCATTTGCATGGGCGTAACCGAACCGGCACCTAATGCCATGGTGAGGTAAGGGGGGTGCTTGGCTGCTTCGAAGCCAAATTTGGTGATGTAGTCTTGTGCATATTGCGGTGTGATAGTTTGCAGGATGCGAATAGAGATCATGTTTTTGGATTTGATCAGCGCTTGCCTCATGCGCATAGGACCTTCAAATACCCCATCGTAGTTTTTCGGCTCCCAGGCTGTGCTACCTGTCTCTGCCGCATCAATCACTAAGGGTGCGTCGTCAATAACGGTGGCAGGGGTCAGACCCTTTTCCAATGCGGCAGAATAAATGAACGGTTTGAAGCTGGAGCCGGGTTGCCTCCAAGCCTGAGTTACATGATTAAATTGGTTGCGGTTGAAATCGAAACCGCCTACCAGAGCGTAGATCGCACCATTGTGCGGACTGGCGGAAACGAAAGCCGCTTCCACTTGCGGGAGTTGGACAATCTTCCAAATGTTTTTTTCGTCCTTCTGGACATGGATTAGTGAGCCGACACGTAAGCGCCGATTCAGTGCAGTCTTGTTGCCCATATAGGGCTGAGCAAATTTCAGTCCGTCACCGCTAATTTTGGCAATTGCCCCCCCCTTGCTGTAAGCGCGGATGCCTTTGGGATTTGCTTCAAGTACCACAGCGGGAATCATGTCATCACTATCAGGAATATCCTGTAGCGCTTCTTCCATATCCTCCTCGGTGCTCCCTTTCTGTAGATCGATATAGCCTTCCGGGCCGCGGTAACCATGGCGTCGGTCATATTCCAGCACACCTTTGCGTAACGCTTCATAGGCTGTTGCCTGATCTTGCTGACGGATAGTTGTATAGACTTTGATCCCTTGCGTATAAGTGTCATCCTGATAGCGTTTGAATACCTCTTGCCTAACCATTTCCGCCAGATAGTCAGCCTTGCCAGAAAATTCTTGATAGCTGCGTTTCACCGTCAGGGGTTGATGCAGTGCCGCTTCTTGTTGCTGGATGTTTATGAAACCCAGCTCATGCATTCGGCGCAGTACGTACGTTTGGCGCAGTTTGGCACGCTTGGGGTTGACTACCGGGTTATAAATGGAAGGGGCCTTAGGTAAACCAGCTAGCATAGCGAACTCAGCCACGCCGAGTTGGTCAAGGCTTTTGCCGAAATAGCCTTGCGCGGCAGCCGCAAAGCCATAGGCACGTTGACCAAGATAGATATGATTAATATAAAGTTGGAGGATTTCATCCTTACTCAGATTATGTTCGATCTTGATGGCAAGTAACACTTCGTTAAATTTGCGCGATAATTTCTTCTCTTTAGTCAGGAAAAAATTGCGGGCCACTTGCATGGTGATAGTGCTGGCTCCTTGCTTGGCGCCGCCCGAGGTGAAATTGTTATAAGCGGCGCGCAATACGCCCAGGTAATCCACCCCGCCGTGCTCATAAAACCGATCATCTTCTGCTGCGAGAACGGCTTTTTTCATCAAGTCTGGGACTTCGTCAATCTTGACCAGCGCACGACGTTCCTCCCCGAATTCGCCGATCAGGACGCCCTCCACGCTGTATACGCGTAGCGGAATTTTAGGCCGATAGTCGGTCAATGCTTCAAGCGAGGGCAGCGTGGGGTATACCAGCATTGCCGCAAACATCAGCAACAACAAGGGTGTGATGATGAGAGCGAGGCCAGCTATGACCGGATAGAACCACCAGCGAGAAGTCATGGGATACGGAATTGTATAAGGGTCATAGTTAGGATTATATCGGCACTTGGCAGGGGAATAACCCAGCAGCAAAACTTATGAGGCGGATAGCTATAATAACTCTAGTTTTGACCTGACGCTATCTTCGCCAGTGATCTTGGCAAGATCAACACATGAAGCATTTGGGAGTATTTCGAAGAAACGCTGAATCAGGCCGAAGCACAAATCAATTTGCACGAAGGAATCGGGCTGGACTATGCCGATTATCTCGTTAGCCACGTTGCGAGTTCTCAATTGCTTTAACACATTCATTGATTAACTCAGGACCGCGATAAATCAGTCCGCTGTAAATCTGTATTAGCGCAGCGCCAGCATGTATCTTTTTCGCTGCATCTTTTCCGCTCAAGATACCGCCTACGCCGATAATAGGCAGAGATCCTTGTAATGCGGTGGCTAGTTCGCGGATAACGGCAGTAGATCTGTCACGCAATGGCGCGCCGCTCAGTCCGCCTGCCTCTGTATGCTGCGCAAGATGTTCGACGTTTGTGCGCGTCAGCGTTGTATTGGCGGCGATCACGCCGTCGATGCGGTGACGTTGCAAAAGTGTCGCGATCTGGCGGATTTGTTCGCTATCAAGATCGGGGGCTATTTTTAACGCCAATGGAACATATTTACCGTGCAAATCTGCCAACTTTTCCTGCTCCGCTTTAAGTTGCGTGAGCAACGCATCCAGCTCATCACTCTTTTGCAACTGGCGCAAATTCTCGGTATTAGGCGAAGAAATATTGATGGCGACATAGCTGGCGTGAGGGTACACACGTCGTAACCCGATCAGGTAATCGGTGGCAGCATGTTCAATCGGCGTGTCAAAATTTTTGCCAATATTGATGCCAAGAATGCCGCGATAATTTGCGCATTTTACGTTCTCAATGAGTTTATCCACGCCGTGGTTGTTAAACCCCATGCGGTTGATGATGGCCTGCGCCTCGGGTAGACGAAACAAGCGCGGTTTTGGGTTGCCTTCCTGGGCGCGGGGCGTGACGGTCCCGATCTCGATGAAACCAAAACCCAGTGCGGCCAGCGCATCGATGTAATCGCCGTTCTTGTCTAATCCTGCGGCCAGCCCGACCGGGTTGGGAAAGGTCAGGCCCATCACTTTATGTGGTTTGTCCACCGGATGCTTGACCAACAGCGGCAGCAGGCCAAGCCGATAGGCGGACTGCAGCGCATCAAGCGTAATGTGGTGGGCAGTTTCCGGATTAAAAGAAAAAAGCAGCGGTCGAATCAGCGGATACATGTCACGACCTGTCAGTTGGGAGCGCTTGCCATTTGCCTTGCATAAGTCCTTGCAGCGGACGGAAGTTGGCTTTGTATGCCATTTTGTCGCTCCCCTCTATCCAGTAGCCCAGATACAAATATTCCAGTTGCAACTTCCGGCACAGATTGATCTGCCACAAGACGTTGTAGGTGCCAAAGCTGGCTTGCGCTACATTCGGTTCATAAAACGTATAAACCGAGGATAGCCCATCGTCGAGAATATCGATGATACTCACCATGCGCAGCACCCCATTTTCGCGGAATTCCACAAGTGTGGAATCAACATGACTTTGCAGCAAAAAATTGCGGTATTGGTCTCGACTGTCATTTTTCATGCCGCCATCAGGATGCCGCTCCATTTGATAACGCTGATACAAAGCGAAATATTCCTCGTTGTCTCTCAATGCATGCAACGAAGCTTCCAAGCCGATGTGGCGTTGCCTGGAGCGGCGCTGTGTGCGGTTGGGTACAAACGATGCTGCTTCGACACGCACCGGAATGCAGGCTTGGCAGGCATCGCAGCGCGGTCTATAGGTAACCGACCCGCTCCGGCGGAAGCCGTGCCGCACCAGTTCCGAGTACACAGTCGGGGTGATCAGAAATCTGGGCGTGGCGACCTGCGAGCGCGCTAGTCGATCCGGCAAGTAGCTGCACGAATACGGGGCTGTAAGGTAAAGCTGTAGTGCCGACAGCGGAATGTCATGCAACAAGTTCATAGTCGAACTGCCATTTGAGCGGAGTGTCCGGACAGTGTATCAATTCTTTTAAGCGATGCATAAATTCCGCACGCGGGATTTCGCGTGCGCCGAGCGAGGCAAGATGCGGTGTGCTCATCTGGCAGTCAATCATGCCATACTTCCAGCGCTGCAATTGTGCAGTGAGATGGGCGAGCGCAATCTTGGATGCATCCGTGGCGTGGCTGAACATCGACTCACCATAGAACATGCGTCCAATACTAATGCCATACAGCCCACCCACCAGATTACCATCCATCCATACCTCTACCGAGTGCGCTACGCCCTTCTGATGCAGCTCGGTATAAGCTGCAATCATGTCTTCATGTATCCATGTGCCCGCCTGTTCGCGGCGCGGCGCGGCGCAGGCACGCATTACCTGTTCGAAAGCGCTATCCGTACGAATTTCATAGCGCTTATCGTGTAAGGTCTTGCGTAGCGACCGGGAAATATTGAACTTCTCAGGAATCAGCACCATGCGTGGATCTGGACTCCACCAGAGTATGGGTTCCCCGGTGTTGAACCAAGGGAAGATGCCGTGCCGATAGGCGTCCAGCAGACGGTGTGCAGACAGATTGCCTCCTGCGGCCAGCAAGCCATTTGGCTTGAGCAGTGCCTGTTCTACAGGCGGAAAGGGCGTGTCAATATCCAAAAGCGCGATCATCTTCTGTAACGAGCCAGCGAGGATATAAAGTCGATTAAGCAGGCAATCTGCCTGGCAGATACTCGCAAATCAGGGCTTAAAAAATTCTGTATTTAATTTGTGTGTCAGCCAAGTCTGGATATCACGTATTTCTTCCGCGCACACCGAATGCGGCATGCCATATTCATGCCACTCAACCTGATAACCCCGTTTTTTTAATTCGTTTGCAGAGTCTATTCCTCGCGCATAAGACACTACTGGGTCACTATTCCCATGTGCCATGAAGATGGGGATATTGAGAGCAGCTGCACTGGCTTCACTCGACAATGTTTCGGCCTGAAGGAGGTAGGAAGATAAGGCAAGAATGCCACCCAGGCGCGACGCATGGCGCAAGCCGGTATGCAGCGCAATAGCTCCGCCTTGTGAGAAGCCCGCGAGAAAAATATTATCTGCAACAATGCCACGCTGTTTTTCCTGTGCAATAAGCACTTCAATAGCGGCTTGCGAAGCGCGAATACCCTTAACATCCTGTTTAGCGCCAGCATTAAAAGCTGTGATGTCATACCACGCACGCATGATTAAACCGCCATTGATGGTGACTGGCTGTTTGGGTGCATGCGGAAACAGGTAGCGTACCGCTACCGGCAGGTTCATTTCTTCCGCAATGGAAACAAAATCTTCGCCGTCAGCGCCCAAACCATGCATCCAGATGATGCTGTGTTGGGGCGACTTCCCGGTTTCAAGAGTGATATGTGGTAGAACGCTATTCATGGTTTGATGTTGCGCTCTCATAATGGTGGATGAGTCTATTCGGATGCTTGGGAAGTCGGCTCCGGCAGAATTTCACGCAGCACCTGGAAAATTTCACGATAGTTCTTCGGCGGTTTTGCCAGTTCTTTTTCTTTTAGCGCATTTCGAACCAACGCCCGCAGCCTTTGTGCATCCGCTTCGGGATGGTCAGCGAGCAACTCGGTCAGCGCCGCATCGTTTTCTAGAAGACGATCTCTCCATCGTTCCAGTTGATGCAGCCAAGCAATATGCTGATGCGATTTGCCGCTCCATGCTTCCAGCTTGGCGATGATGGGCGCGGTTTCTACGTCGCGCATCAATTTGCCAATGTATTGCATTTGCCGTCGTTGTGCGCCAAATTTATTGATGCGCTTCATCTCGCGGAGGGCGTCAAACAAGCTTTCCGGCAAATCCATCTGTTTCAATTTGTCGATACTGAGTTCAGCCAATTGCTCACCGATATCCTGCAGATCATGCATCTGTTGCTTGATCTTGGTTTTGCTGGGTGGCAAATTTAATTCTTCGGTATTGTCATTGTAGTGGTGCATAGGTGCGAAATTATAAATAGATATTGTTATGATAACGCTTTCCCATGAAAGCGTTTACCTTATGAATGACATTACACCACCTGAACATCGTTTTTCCCATTCCGCTGATACCTTGCACCAGATTGCGCGGGACATGCTTGAATATGCCAACCATCAAGGGGCAACTGCCTCTGCGGCGGAAGTGTCGGATGGTTTCGGGCAAGCAGTCACTGTCCGTCATGGTGAGGTCGAAACCATAGAATACAACCGTGACAAAGGTCTTGGCATCACCGTTTACATCGATCAGCGACGCGGCAATGCCAGCACTTCCGATTTCTCGCCGCAGGCAGTACGCGACACGGTGGACGCCGCCCTCTCCATTGCCCGCCACACCGCCAGCGACGACTGCGCCGGGTTGCCTGAAAAAGATATGCTGGCCATCGAGTTTCCCGATTTCGACCTGTACCATCCCTGGTTGCTGGACGTGGAAGGCGCAATTGAGCTAGCCAAGACCTGTGAGCAAGCTGCATTTGATGCCGATAAGCGGATCGACAATTCGGAAGGCGCCACGGTAAACGTGCATGAGTCCCAATTCGTGTATGCCAACAGCCTGGGGTTTATTAGCGGTTATCCTACCTCGCGTCATGGCATCAGTTGCGCCGTCATCGCGGGCAAGGACGACGCCATGCAGCGCGATTACTGGTACAGCGAAGCGCGTGCCGCGAGCGACCTGCTGGCAGCGGAAAAAGTCGGCCAAATCACGGCAGAACGCGCCGTGCGACGGCTCAATGCCCGCAAGCTCGATACCATGCAAGTGCCGGTGCTGTTCGAGGCGCCGATAGCTGCCAGCTTGCTCAGCCATTTTGTCGGTGCCGTGAGTGGCGGCAGCCTGTACCGAAAATCCTCCTTTCTGCTCGACTACCTAGGCAAGCCAGTATTTTCATCCAACATCTGTATTGATGACATACCGGATATTCCCCGTGGCTTGGCGAGCAGCGCATTCGATGGCGAGGGCGTGAAAACGCAGCGTCGCACCCTCGTTGAAAATGGCGTACTGCAAAGCTATTTTCTCGGCACCTATTCCGCGCGCAAACTGGGCATGAAAACGACCGGAAATGCAGGCGGCAATCACAATCTTGTTCTGCGCCCTGGCGAATTGGATTTTAACGGTCTGCTAAAAAAAATGGGACGTGGTCTGTTGGTCACCGAACTGCTCGGGCAAGGTGTAAATCACATCACTGGAGATTATTCGCGCGGCGCGGCCGGCTTCTGGGTGGAAAACGGAGAAATCCAATATCCGGTAGAAGAAATCACCATCGCCAGCAATTTGAAGGACATGTACACGCATATTGCGGCGGTGGGTAATGATGTGCTGGTGCTGGGATCACGGCAGTGTGGTTCTATCTTGGTTGAAAATATGATGGTGGCGGGGCAATAAACTTATTTGAGGCGGTAAATTGTCGATGCCAATTGTTTTGATGTTGGGCTTCATTTAATTCAACCCAACCTACCGGGCTAAATCCTG
>JANMWF010000057.1:0-5801 GCA_031393845.1 Nitrosomonadales bacterium
ATTTTTATAGCGTGCATGAAAGGCGGAAAGATCAAGTTCTTGATCGACCAGATGGCATAACGCGTATTCAAAACTGCCGGGAATAACTTGCCGTTCAAAGTCGACCGGCAGTAGTTTTAAGCCTTTGTGTATCGGTTTGAACCGTGCCATGTCGTATCCACCCTGGTTTTATCTCGCAGTGAAATTATGGCAGATCGTGAGGGGGATTATTGGGTGGATTTGGGTTTTTCTACAGCCTCAACGTAAAGTTGAGGGGCTCGCCCGCTTCTGGGCGAGTCCCGCTCGAACGTAATGTTGAACGAAGCCGCTATCGCGGAGAAACGCCCCTCAGCAACGTGATTCAATAACATAATTCATCCTCACCCCGAAAGGGATTTCTTTGTACTTTACCATGAGGATGAATCGTCATGGCATCAGAATTTCCAGCGCATTTTGCGTGCAATTATCAATGTCTGCTCAATCGTTTGAAGTTGCACGGGATGCAGCCAAAAACCATCGCACTGTATTCACACGGCGTACGTCGAGCCGGGGAATATTTTGATTATCGGATTGATGATTTGACCCGGCTTCAGTTAACCGATTATTTCGTCCATATCGTCGATTCGCTCTCCTGGAGTTCGCTCAAACATGACCTGTATGGGCTGAAGTTTTATTACGCCCAAGTATTGAATAAACCCTGGCCGGGCGCAGATTTGGCCAAGGCTCTGGCTATACTTTTTTATAGGCGATGTCTACAACGAGTAATGTGCGGGTGAGCTCAGCCAGCATGCTGCACTGCGATAGATAATTAGCCAAGCTTGTTTAAAAATAGCGGCAGGTTTATATTTACTCTGCCAACGCAACCGTTTTGATCATGGCATAGACGACAAGTCCCTCGCGTAAATCCAGTCGATCACGTGACCATGCAGTGATTTCCGTAAACAAATTCTGTCCCCCGCTTAACCGTAATCCGAGCAGTACGTGCCCCTCGCGAGCGAGGTCTATACGCTCTATTGTCACCTGCAATATATTCAGAAGACTTGTACTCTCCGGTTTAAAGAGAGCTAACCCGACATCCTTAGCAAGAATACGCAAACGTTGCGGCCTGCCAGCGCCCTCTGAATAAACAGGGGCACTCAACCAAAAACAATCTTCGCCAACATGAAAAGAAGTTAGCCCATGTTCTTTCTGCCCCAGCTTTCCTTCAATGACCGAAACCACTCCTTCATCGTTAAATAACGGGGAATCTGGTCGCGACAAGGTGTGTTTGAGTGTTTCAACGCGATCGATGTGCCCATCCTGCAGAAATACTACCCGATCTGCCAAGCGTTCCACTTCAGCGGGTGCATGGGTAACATACACAATCGGGACACCCGCTTGCGCCACCAAGCGCTCAAGGTACGGAAGGATATCGCGCTTGGTTTGAGTATCGAGCGCAGAAAGTGGCTCATCCATCAACAGCAAGCGTGGGCTTGCCAGCAAAGCACGGCCCAAGGCAACGCGCTGACGTTCCCCACCAGAAAGCTGGGTCACATTACGACCGATCAGATTTCCGATATCCAGTATTTCCACCACTTCGTTTAAATGTACTTTTCGTTCTGCAGCCGGTATGCGCTGGTAACCGTAAAGAAGATTTTCGCGTACCAATAAATGTGGAAATAAGCTTGCCTCCTGAAAAACCATGCCAATCCGGCGTCGATGCAGTGGCACCCAGTGCCGCCCATCCTGCCATTTTTCATCACGGAAACGCACGCGCGCATTGCTCGGACGCTCCAGACCAGCAATCAAGCGCAGTAATGTAGTCTTGCCCGAGCCAGAACGTCCAAACAGAACGGTGACGCCTTCCACGGGCCAAGCGACATCGACGTCAAAAACAAAATCTGAATGAGTAATCCGGGCACAGACGGACAAGGTCATGGCTTGATCATCTCAAAACGTCGGTTAAGCCAATATACCACACACAGCACCATAAAGGAAAAAATCAACAACATCAGGCTAAGCCTGCCCGCAGCATCGTACTGCATACCCTCGGTATAGCCATAGATAGTGGTTGATAATATGTGAGTTACTCCTGGAATATTGCCGCCCACCATTAGGACTACTCCGAATTCGCCAATTGTGTGCGCGAATGTAAGCGTAATGGCGACTATGAAGCCACGTTTGGTCATTGGTAAAATTACGCTAACGAACTGATCTATCTTGCCAGCGCCAAATGAGGCAGCCACCTCGACCGGACGCCGCCCAAGACTGGAAAATGCCTGCTCCAATGGGTGTACGGCAAATGGCAGGGAATACAACACGGAGCCGATCAGGATCCCCTCAAAAGTAAAGGCAAGGTGATGCAGCCCCATATTTTCTAATGTTCCGCCGATGAAGCCGCGCGGACCAAGTGTGATCAACAGATAAAACCCAAGCACGGTAGGCGGCAGCACCAGTGGCAATGCTACCACTGCCTGCACAACGGTTCGATAGGCAGAACGTCCACTAGCCAACCACCAAGCCACTGGCGTTGCAATGACCAACAAAATTATTGTTGTGCACAAACAGAGGCGCAGCGTAAGCCAGATCGCTGTCCAGTCCTCTGCTGTAAAACTCAAGCTTTGCCTGAAATACTCCAAAATCTATTTTTCCGACCTAATATTTTCAGGTAGCACAAAGCCATATTTTTCTATCGTTTTACGCGATTCGGGTGTCTGAACATAAGCCGCAAACCGCCGCGCAAGCGCACTGTCCTTTGCGCGCTTGGTTATTACAAAGGCTTGTGCCAATGATCCATGAAGACTGCTGTCAATTAAGCTGTATCCGCCCTGTTTAGACATTTCAGGATTACGCGCCAGCGAAAGGGCGATAATACCGGCATCGGCTGCGCCGGTTCTCACCATCTGGGTAGCATGTTCGATATTTTCTCCAAAGACCAGCTTGCTCTGTATTTTTTCCCACATCCCGACCGATTTCAGCGCTTCCTTGGCACGCATGCCATAGGGAGCTACATCTGGGTTGGCAATGGATACTTTACGAATATTCGCATTAGACAATTTTTGTAGTGTCAACTTGGTGGCATCGGTCGTTGAGGACCAGATTACCAGACGACCGATCGCATAAATTACCGGATCAGAACTCGTTAGCCCCTCTTTTTTCAACATCTGCGGAAAATTAATGTCGGCCGCGAATAACATATCAAAAGGCGCACCATTCTGAATTTGCGTAGTAAATTTCCCTGAGGAACCATACATAGCCGTTACCGCGTCATTATGATTTTCGGCATTAAACTTACTCACAATATCGGTCATGGCAAATTTTATACTGGAAGCGGCGACGATGGTTATATTCTCTGCCATTGCAGCACTGGCAGTATATGAAAATGCTATTGCGATAACGAAGATCCGTAAAATTTTAACCATAATAAACCCCTTGCCGTTGTGTAACTAGAATGCTGTTACCGTGGTTTCTACGTAAAGAAAATTTGAATTTGCGTTACGTCCCGGTTCTACCAGGTTGGACGTCTTTTTAGTAAAGTCACCTGCCATGAAATATGCATAGCCTACTGTAAGCGCCATGTTTTTCCTTATGGGATATCGCATCCGGATATCGAACTCCTGGCCAACGTCGTTACCACTTTTACCAGTGGGATCACGTAAGTTAGCTCCAGGAACCCAGGAATCAGTGGCACTGGCTAATTTAATCCAAGTATAGCCAAAGTCCATTTTTAATTTATCCGTGGGGTAAAGCTCCGTGCGGAGTTTAAAAACCTGGATGTTTGTCAGTAGCGCATAATCATTATTGGACAGTGGCCTATTGAAACCAAATAAGCGCTCAAAATGCTGACTTGTTTTGTCGTTTGGATTTTTATCGCCGGAGACATAAGTGGTATTCCCGCTAAAACGCGGTTTCCATGGATGTTCGCTGGTATAGCCTGCTTCCAGACTATATGTATATGCGTCGTGATTTAATCCGCCATCCGTGCCCCATTGCTGGGCATAATTAAAATCATAATCCAGGCCGGTCTTGCCTACCGCACCATATCCACGCAAACCAGCAGTATTAATCTCACGATTTTTATGGGCGCTTGCCGGTGCAATAGTTCCATCCGAAGCATATAGGACCTTACTGCCATTTTGTTGCAGCAAGTAGTAATAAGGCTGCAGCGTGATCACTTTCGACCATTTGCGCCAATCTCCTACAGCGCCATAGAACCATTGGGCTTGATCGGCTTTATCCTCCCGATCCATAAAGCGAACTACTGGATTAAAAGCAAACATGTCCGCTTGCCAATCACTATATTTTTGCCCTAAAGTCACCCGTAAGCCCTGAAATGTATTCGTAGTATTGCGGAACTCATTTCGTGCTACTAAGCGTTTATCTGTCATCTCAAAGGCCAAACGCCCAGCTTTCACGCTCAGGGGTCTATCGTTACCCAGATCATCTGTACCCAGCGCATCTTTAAAATACAGCTCACCATAGCCTTGAATTACTTCAGTTGCGTTTACTTCCAAATTGGTATTCGCAAATTGGCTGTTATATCGCCGAGAGTCTTGAAGTTCAATCGTGGCGCGTAATGGGTCAAATTTATTTTTAACCGCCGCAAAAAGGCGTGTTCTAAAATAATAAGGTTGATCCAGTACATCTTTGTTGCGGCGAAAATCATTGTCACGATATTCATAGCGAAGCCGGGCTTCCACACCCAGGTCAAGCCAATCCACATCTTGCAAACCTTCAATATCTTTTAGCCATGTCTTGTTGACTTGCTTGACATAGCGGGGAGGTTCGGTTTGAAGCTCTAACGAATAACTACGGATTGGAACATAGTAAGCAAGGTTTGTTTTTGTAACAGCGGATGCCTCTGGCTGAGACGGTTTTTCGATTTTTAACGAGGTGTTTCCCCGGGTAATTTCCTGAAGTTTTTCATTTACACTGAGTTCCTGGCTCGATTCGTTGCTTTGCGGATTCAGCTGCATATTTTCCTTCGCATTTGCATAGGGCGATACCATTAATAAACTGCCCGCCAGAATTCCGGTTTTTACCGCTGATTCAGATCTTTTAATGTTGAGAAGAGCCAGTCCTATTAGGCTTACAACCTTCTTAAAATAGACAGGCTTATTAATTGCCCCCCCTAATGATAAATTTAAAATTTTGTTCACAAATTTGTCCTTAGGTAAATAATTCCGAAGCAAAATATATACAACTATATAGCGCTTATTATTAAAAAACCGCATGGGCTGCGGTTTTATTGATACTTCTCTTTATCCTTCTACGGCAAGTATCACATGCGAAGCCTTAACTAACGCACAAGCCGGGCTTCCCACGGAAAATTTGAACAATTTTTGCGATTCATTGGTAATCATCGCAACAAAGCTAGTGTTGAAGCCTAGATCCAATACTACCTCGGTATTCACCGCTCCTTGTTCTATACGACTGACCACTCCGCACAGCCGATTCCGCGCCGACGTTGCAGTCGTTTCATCTACCGATGTCAATATTACCCACGATGACTTGATCAACGCGCTTGCAACTTTTCCTGGAGCAAGGCCCAATGTCTGCACACTTTCATTGGTAACGATAGCGTACACCGCCATGCCACTATCCAGTCTCAAAGTCACTTCTGAATTAACTGCCCCAACAACAACGGATTCAACCTTGCCTTGCAACATATTCCTGGCACTTGTTTTCAAGTTAAGCTCCGCTTATCTATAATTTATGAAAATTGTCCAACGATCTTGTTCATGGATGTCGTGAAAAAACTTGCAAGCCGTTGAACCCATCCAGCTCTTCTAAGATACGCGTAAGATACCAAAGTATATTACGCGTATCAAGCACACTTGGTC
>JANMWF010000160.1:0-11843 GCA_031393845.1 Nitrosomonadales bacterium
CATTAGGAAGCTTAACCATCATCCCCTTTTTTCAAAAGGGGGAGTGCGTTGTCATTGCGCAAATCAGGTCTAATGGATTGCCTAGGTTTAATCAGATCGAGAAATCGAGAAATTAAAGGGGGGGCATCGCATTAGGTTTTAACATTCAATCTCTCCTGTTAAAAATCAGGAGTTACTATGAAAACAAAATAATTTGCAAATTTTTTCGACAGGCTCAGCCACGTACTAATGGACTTGTTCACGTAGCATTAACCAAGCATATTTCTGTTTAAAAAAATAATTTTAATATCGTAACATACATAACATATGTATGTTTTTTGATTTCCACTCGTGGGAACTGGAAACGGGAATAATGCAGCGGTGATATTTGAAAGCTGATCTGAACCATCGACAATTTCCTGTAGGCGCTTCACTCGCGCATCGGTATCCATAGGCAAAGAGACCACTTCCACCGTACCGTCTGTGGTAATGACAATTACAAGAATGGTTGTTCCTGAAGTTATTTTCTTCTATTTACACGCATTTACAGCTTCATCTACTCGTCCAACAGAAATAATTTCCATGCCAGCAATTTTTTGTTTCGGTGCATTGGCTTTGGGAATAATGGCCATAGTGAAGCCGAGCTTTGCCGCTTCTTTCAAGCGTTCCTGACCACGCTGTACCGGGCGTATTTCGCCAGCCAGGCCGACTTCCCCGAACACCACCAATTTTTCCGGCAGAGGTTTATTGCGCAGCGAAGAAACGATGGCCAGCAATACGGGCAAGTCGGCGCCCGGCTCGGTAATTTTTACTCCGCCCACCGCGTTGATAAACACGTCTTGATCAAAACAGGCAATGCCTGCATGGCGGTGCAGTACGGCCAGCAACATGGCCAAACGGTTTTGTTCCAGGCCCAATGAAAGGCGGCGCGGATTGGGCGAATGGGCCTCATCCAGCAAGGCCTGGATTTCAACCAGCAACGGACGGGTTCCTTCCTGTGTCACCATCACGCATGAGCCAGCCACTTGCGCGCCATGCTGCGACAGAAATAACGCTGAGGGGTTGCTCACCTCACGCAAGCCTTTTTCGGTCATGGCGAACACGCCGAGCTCGTTTACTGCACCGAAGCGATTTTTGAACGCGCGTATCATGCGAAAGCTGGAGTGGGTATCGCCCTCGAAATACAACACGGTATCCACGATGTGTTCCAGCACACGCGGCCCGGCCAACGACCCATCCTTGGTGACGTGGCCGACCAGAATCATGGTCACTGCTGAGCTCTTCGCCATGCGCGTGAGTTGCGCTGCGGATTCACGCACCTGCGCGACCGAGCCGGGGGCCGACGTGAGATGTTCAGAATACATGGTCTGGATGGAGTCAATCACCACCACATCGGGCTTTTCCTGCTTGATGACAGACTGTATTTTTTCCAGCTGAATTTCAGCCAACAGGAACATTCCACGCGCATCCAGCGATAGTCGCTTAGCGCGCAAGGCAATTTGCTGCGCCGATTCCTCGCCACTGACATATAAAACTTTCTTATGCGACGCAAGATGAGCCAGTGCTTGCAATAACAGGGTTGATTTACCTATTCCGGGATCACCACCTATCAATACAACGCCACCACTCACCAACCCGCCACCCAAAACGCGGTCAAACTCGGCAATACCGGTTGGCGTACGCAACACTTCTTCCGCCCCAACTTCGGCCAGCGTCTGCATCATGCTCGTTGTTGACAGCGAGCTGTAGCGATTTTTACCGCCAGTTTCCAATTCCGCCACACTTTCCACCAGCGTGTTCCACGCCGTGCAATGCGGGCATTGCCCCTGCCATTTTGAAACCTGCCCGCCACATTCAGTGCAGCTATATATTATTTTTGCTTTTGCCATGATTGTCTTTTATTTGAAGCAAAACAGGAAAAATTGGCGCTGTCAAAAATTAAAATTTTTAAATATGGCCAGGTTTAAACGAGGTTAGATGCGAGAAAATTTTACTGCGGAGTAACTCGTCTTGAGCAAGAAGGATCTGCCACAACATGCCTTTCACCCATCCTGGGCAGAGACATCCTGGACAGACTCTTGCTGTTATAAAGCCTTCAATGTAATTTGCCCACTAATCACCAACAATTACTCAGTGAGATTCTTTCCAATCACTTACCAGTTCCTTCGCTTCGGCAATTTGGGAGGCAGTCATAATCGATTCCGCAATCTCTAGTCCATTTTTTGCACTTTCATCACCAGCCTCACTGGCCAGACTGAACCATTTATGTGCTTCGATGTAGTTCTGTGCAACGCCATGGCCCTGCGCATACATGAGCCCCAAATTGTTTTGTGCAACCGCGTGCCCCTTGTCTGCGGCCTTGGCCCACCAAGTCACAGCCTGCTTTTGATCCTGTTCTACACCTTCACCGGTGTCATACAAGCCACCCAGATTTAATTGGGCATCTGTACTTCCCTGCCCTGCTGCCATGCTGTATAAAAATACAGCTTGCTCGTAATCCTGTGTAACGCCAATTCCTTTTTCGTACATAAAGGCCAGGTTGTATTGGGCCACTTCATCTCCCTGCTCTGCAGCCTTGCGAAACCAGAATACAGCCTGCTGGTCGTCCTGTTTGACGCCTTGACCTTTTGCGTACATAAACCCCAGATTATATTGTGCCTCCGAATTTCCCTGCTCTGCGGCTTTGAGCAACCAGAACACTGCCTGATGATAATCCTGTACAACACCTTCACCTTTGGCATACATGAGCCCAAGGTTATTTTGGGCCAATGGCTCTCCCTGCTCTGCTGACTTGCGGAACCAAGGCTCTGCTTTATGAAAATCCTGTGTCACGCCCAGGCCTTTTGCGTATATGAGCCCCATATAGTTTTGTGCCAGTGCATGCCCCTGCTCTGCAGCTTTCTTGAATGACTTTAGGGCTTTAGCATAGTCTTTGCTGGATATAAGTTTCTCGCCATCCTCAAAATCCTTAGTAACCGCCGCAGCGGGTGTTGTTGCCTTCATAATTTCTCTCCGTTATTTTAATCGTGGCTAGCGGCAAATCTAATTAACGCTGCGGGAATAAGTTTAAAAGTCAGAATCATTGATCTCATAATGTCTGGCGCCTTCGAATGATGTCATCAATTGCGCGCCGATGTCGAGAATATATTTTGTTATTTCTTCAACCGCATCAGCTCTGGCTTTGCGTTTCTGTTTGCTTTTTTTTCGACACTCCAATGTGCGAATCGCCTCGTTTCAGCGCCAGTTCATTCTGTTTTTGCCGCTCAACTGCACGGGCGCGTGTTTTTTCCGGCAGGGTATCAAAGCAATGCAGACAAGATATGCCAGCTTGATAGCTGGGTAACGCCTTTTCATCCTGTGAAACGGGATGACGGCAGGCGAAGCATTGATCATGCGTCCCTACTTTCAGATCCTGTCCTACAGAAATTCGCTGGTCGAAGACGAAGCACTCGCCCTCCCACATGCTCTTTTCAGCAGGAATATTTTCCAGATACTTGAGGATGCCGCCCTGTAGGTGGTAAACCTCCTCGAAACCCTGCCCGAGCATGAAAGAACTCGCTTTTTCACACCGAATTCCGCCGGTACAAAACATGGCAATTTTTTTATGCTTGGCGGGATCAAGATTTTTGCTGATGTACTCGGGAAACTGGCGGAATGTTGTGGTGTGGGGATCAATAGCACCACGAAAAGTTCCTATATCGTATTCGTAGCCATTTCGTGTATCAATTAGCACTACATCCGGATCGGAAATCAGAGCATTCCAGTCTTTCGCGTCCACGTAGGTTCCGACCTTTTCGTTCGGATCCACGCCTGGCACTCCTAACGTGACGATCTCCTTTTTAAGGCGAACCTTTATTCTGTCAAAAGGCATTTCATCAGAATAGGACTCTTTGTGTTCGATACCTGCCAATCGCGCATCAGCCCGCAAAAAAAACATCAATGCATCCACCCCTGCGCGAGTACCGGCGACAGTTCCGTTAATACCTTCCGCAGCCAGTAAAATTGTGCCATTGATCTCTTGCGCAACGCAAAAATCGAACAAACCGCTCTGTATCTCGCGGTAATCAGGGAGTTTGGCAAACTTATATAGTGCAGCAATAACAATTTTGGACATGAATTATTTATCTCAATTAAAACTTATGTGATGACTGCATAAAACCTTCAATAATTCAGCACGAAGTTCGGAACGCGTATGGCACCACATCAAATTATATGCTGGCATTGATTCCAATGTTCGCTGTGTGCCTCAAACTGAATCTTAAGGGCACCTCTAAAAATTCATATTTCGTCGCTCCCGCGAAGGCGGGAGTCCAGTCAAATCAACAAGCTGGATTCCCGCCTTCGCGGGAATGACGAATTTTTAGAGGTGCCCTTAAACCGGTTCAGATCGGCTTTCCAGTCTTGATGCAAGTCAATAACATCTGGCTGCTGTTATTTCTCTGAGCTAGCCGCCACGCTCAGGAGCCGGGTGTTTCTGCAATTTGCGTTGTAACGTGCGCCGATGCATATTAAGTGTGCGTGCGGCAGCGGAAATGTTACCGCCACAGTCAGCCAGCACCTTTTGCAGATGCTCCCACTCCAGGCGATCCACTGACATTGGTTTAGTCATAATCGCAGCTTCAGCGACGCCTGGCCGATGGTCAAAAGCCGCGACAATTTCATCCGCATCTGCGGGCTTGGCCAGATAGTATGTCGCACCCAGCTTCACTGCCTCCACAGCGGTTGCAATGCTCGAATAGCCGGTGAGCACCACGATGAGCGCGTCAGACTTACGCTCTTTGATGTATGCCACCAGTGTCAAACCTGACGGCCCGGGCATCTTAAGATCAATCACCGCGTGAGTGGGCAGATTTTGCGCAATCATTTGAATGGCATCATTCACATTGTTTGCCACGCTTACCGCGAATCCGCGCCGGGAAAGGGCCTGCGCCAATACCGTGCAATATATGACGTCATCGTCCACCAGCAGCAGCTTGCGGGCAAGCGAGTTTTCCAGTCCTGGCAAGGTCATATTGAATTCGTCACACGCAAACGAGCCAGGGGCAATGTCACGCGGGTGCACACACCTCCGCCATCCCGATTCGACAATGAGAGTGTGCCGCCAAACCGGCGCAGTGCGGCATTAACAAGAAATAATCCAAGTCCCTGCCCGCTTTCTTTGGTGGTAAAAAATAATTTTCCGGCATGAGTTTCCGCAGAGGGAGTCAAGCCTGACCCGCGGTCGGAGACTTCGATCTTTAATTGCTCTGCATCGCAACTGGCCTCCACCTCAACACTATTCTCCGAAGCATCGGCAGCATTGTTTAGAATATTGGTGATAACTTGCCCCAACACTTGTTCCGCTACAATCTGCGGTGCGGGTGATGGGCCCGTCCAGCGATAACTTACCTGTGCCGAGGGACGCATCCTTCGCCATTGCGCCAGCAAGTCTGCAAAATAATTATCAAGCGCGATGCTGTAACCACTTTCCGCACGGGCTTGTTCTGTGGACGAAAGCATGTTGGAAAGCGTGTTTTTACAACGCGTAACTTGGGCACGCAACAAGTGCAACTCTTGCACCAATTCTGGTTGCATCGCATATTGGTATTCTAGTTCTTTGAGCACTACCGCCATCGTGCCCAGCGGCGTGCCTAATTCATGCGCTGCACCCACTGCCAGTGCGCCAAGCGCAACCAGATGTTCATCACGCAACGCGTTTTCACGCACTTCCGCCAGCATGTGCTCGCGTTCGCGCAAGGTGTTGCCCATCTTCACCACATAGTAGCCGACCAACCCCACGCCCAGCACGAACCCGAACCACATGAACCAGGCACTTGAGCCAAGGCGGGCAACGCGGTCAATATGAAAATGCGGCAGCGGGATGTAAACGAACATCAAGAACGTATAACAGGCCACGATTAACGCGGCCAACAACCAGGCATAGACAGCCAACAGCGTGGCAGCGGCTATTGTAAGCGGCAACAATAGCAGCAACACAAATGGATTGGTGGTGCCCCCAGCCAGATAGAGCAACGTGCTCAGCAACAGAACATCCAGCACCAACTGTCCGAACACCTCAATTTCCTGCACTGGCCAAGGCAATTTGAAGCGTATCCAGGTGAGTATATTGAGAGCCATCAGCACGGTGCCAATCACTGCGAATGGCAACGGCATTCCCATATCTTTGGCAACCACCAGCACTGCCAGCGTCAGACCGACCACGGCGATGTTTTTGAGCACCAGCACGCGTCGCAGATTCACTAAAGGCAACGTTGAAAAAGAAACAAATGGTTTCATTTAAATGACCAACCTATTTTGATAGCCTCGGCGTGCGCCGGATGTGAGCTTAACAAGCATAGCCCGAATGAAAGATGGAATACGATGAATTCGCAGATTGAGACTAGTTCACCTATAGCTCTGTTATTCCTCCGCCGCTGGTAAACGTATGGTGTACTGGCCTGTTTTTTCATCACGCACCATCATGAGCAGATTTTGCTTCTGCGCGTCTTCCACCAATTCCTTGAACGAACGATAGCCATAAGCCGATTCAGCAAAGCCCGGTTTACGGCGCTGCATGGTTGGCTTGACCATGGAATACCATATTTTTTCCTCTCCCCGTTCGGCAATCAATGCTTCAATGGTTTCGACAATAAAGTCGAGCGCTTCCTGCCGCCTGTCATCTTCAGTCTTCAATATTGATTTTTTCGTCGTGCCGCCGACAGGCGCTTTTGCCGGAGATTTTTTCGCAGCGCGTTTTTTCTGTGCTTCCTGCTCACGCACCAGATCATCATAAAAAATGAATTCATCGCAATTGGCGCTGAGCAAATCAGAAGTCGAGTCCTTAACCCCAATCCCGATCACATATTTGTTGTTCTCTCGCAGCTTTGAAACCAATGGAGAAAAATCCGAGTCACCGCTGATAATGACGAAGGTATCAACATGGGATTTGGTATAGCAAAGATCCAGCGCATCGACGACCATGCGGATATCGGCAGAATTTTTACCTGATTGGCGCACATGCGGAATCTCGATCAACTCAAAAGCCGCTTCATGCATCGTCGCCTTGAATTCTTTGTAACGATCCCAGTCACAATAAGCTTTTTTGACGACAATACTGCCCTTGAGCAGTAAGCGTTCAAGCACCTTCTTGATGTCGAACTGTGCATATTTTGCGTCGCGCACCCCTAACGCAATGTTCTCGAAATCGCAAAACATAGCCATGTTGGTAATTTCAGGTTGACCAGCCATCTGTTACTCCTAAATTAAATTAGTTAATGCTGCGACACCCGTTCCCCGAACTATGGCCAACTAGCCTCGCGTATTCGACTGCGTCTCGAACTGCATCAGATCCACTAGCGGCTGCGCTTGCCAGCCTGGCTTCCGGTGTTCCGCCACTATGTTGGTGAATATGCCGCCACGAACGTAAAATTTGGCGGTAAGACGCATGAAACGCGGCTGAATGGCGGCGACCAAGTCATCCAGAATGCGATTGGTAACGTCTTCATGAAAATGTCCTTCATTGCGGAATGACCAGATATAGAGCTTGAGACTTTTCAGTTCGACGCAGGTCGTATCCGCGATGTAATCAAGAATCAACGTAGCAAAATCGGGCTGACCGGTCTTGGGACACAGACAGGTAAACTCGGGGATTTCCATGTGAATGTGGTAATCACGCACGGGGTTAGGATTAGCGAAAGTTTCCAGAAGTTTGCTGGCCACGGTTTTGCTGGGCGAAACGCTCATTTTGATATGCCTTGTGGGTCAGTTAGAATACAGCGCATTATAATGTCCAACTGATTGAAATTGCGTCTTTCTCATATCAAGATCGCTGGATTCAAATCCTTCGTTGATCCCACCCATATTGCTTTACCCGGGCAAGTCGTCGGCATTGTCGGTCCAAATGGCTGTGGAAAATCGAACATCATTGACGCGCTGCGCTGGGTGCTGGGCGAATCTCGCGCTTCAGCGCTGCGCGGCGAATCCATGCAAGATGTCATTTTCAACGGCTCCGGCAAGCGCAAACCGGTCTCGCGTGCCAGCGTCGAGCTGATCTTCGATAACAGTTTGGGCAAAACTGCCGGCCAATGGTCAAGCTACGCCGAAATCTCTATCAAACGCGTGCTGCTGCGCGACGGTGATTCCAGTTACCACATCAACAATCAGCATGTGCGGCGCAAGGATATAACCGACATTTTCCTGGGAACTGGGCTAGGCGCACGAGCTTACGACATTATCGAACAGGGCATGATTTCGCGCATCATTGAGGCTAAACCGGAAGAGCTACGCATATTTCTGGAGGAGGCTGCGGGCGTATCTAAATACCGCGACCGTCGCCGCGAAACTGAACTTCGCATTACCGATACACACGACAACCTGCTACGCGTTGATGACATCCTGCTGGAGTTGACCAAGCAACTTACCCATCTAACCGAACAAGCAGCGGTAGCCACGCATTACCGCGAACTGGAATCGAAGCGCGACACCACGCAGCAATTGCTGTGGCTGGTGAATAAACAGGAAGCCGAGACACGCCAAGGCCGTTTTGTCCAAGGAATGGAGAAAACAAAAAACGAGCTGGAAGCTGAAACTGCACGTCTGCGTGAAATGGAAAGCCAGCTGGAATACACTCGCAGTGAACATTACGCGCAGGCTGATGTACTGCATGTCAAGCAGGGCGAACTGTATGCCGCCAATGCCGAGATTGCGCGGCTAGAACAGCAGATTACCCACCTCAACGATCAACGCGCGCGCTTGACTCAGCAGACGACCAACAGCAAGTTGCAGGTCGAGCAGCAGCGCATTCAGTTGCAAGGCGTGGAGACTTTACTGGCACATTGGCAGCAACAACAACAAGAAGCCGACATCCGGGTTGAGAGTTGGGAAAGCCGCGCGAACTCCGAAGCGCACCATCTGCCGCAAGCGGAAGAAGCAGCGCGCACCGAACTGGAGCGCCACAACGCGATGCAACGCGAACAACTGATCTCGCAGCAACAACTGCAACTGGCCGATACGCAACGCGAACATATCCAACGCAATGTGCAACAACTGGAATCGCGTCGCTCGCGTTTGCTGCTGGAACGGGACAACCTGCCGCAGGTGGATAACGCAGCGCTGGCCGAAACGCAGTCTCTATTCGCCGAGATGGAGATGGAACGCAGCGCGCAACAGCAGCAGTTGACCGAGCTTCAGGCGCAATTACCGGGGGCTGATACGGCACGGCGCGACCAGCGCATCGCAATGCAGGAACTGGAACGGCAACTGTCGCAGGTGGAGGCGAGACTTTCCGCGTTGCAACAGCTTCAGAAACAGGTCGATAACGACAAAAACCTGAAACCGTGGTTAACCGAACACCAATTGGACCAACTGCCGCGCCTGTGGCAATCCATCAGCATTGAGGCAGGCTGGGAAGATGCGCTGGAAGCCGTTTTGCGCGAACGGCTCAATGCGCTAGCCCTGCCCCACTTGGACAATGCTGCGCGTTGGAGCGATGCGCCACCGGCCAGGCTGGCTGTATTCACAGAGGACGGAGCGCATAATTTCAAAACCCAACAAGATATTGGGCTGACCCCGCTGGGGCAGTTCGTAAGTTACCAGGATCCACAAACTGCGCCCGTGGTGACGGACTGGCTGTCTGGTGTGTATGTCACGGAAACGCTGGCACTAGGATTGAGCTTGCGTGAACGATTGCCTGCCGGCGCCTGGTTAGTGACGCCGCAGGGACACCTGATTGGCGCGCATAGCGTGCTGTTCCATGCTCCGGACAACCAAGTACATGGCCTACTGGCGCGGCAACGTGAAATTGAGCGGTTGCAGGAGGAAGTACAGCAACAGGCAAGGTCATTGGATCATGGCAAACGCCAGGCAGCACTAGCAGAGGAAACCTATCACGCTATTGAGAGCCGCATCGCGCTCTTGCGCTCGGCAGACAGCGAATTGCAACAGCGCCAACATGGAATTCAGGTACAGATTCTAAAATTAACCCAAGCCAACGAACGCAGCCACGAGCGCGCCGCGCAGATCGCACGCGAATTGCAGGAACTGGCCGAACAATCTACTGAAGAGAAATACCAGCAGCAGGAAATCGCTGAGCGCATGGGCATTCTGCGCGAAAGTATTGCGACTCAGCAGGTAGAGGTTGAGCAGGTGAGGGTGCAAGCTGCCACTCAGGAATCTACGCTACGCCTACAGCGCGAACGCTTACAAAAAACGCAGCACGAATTGCAGGAAGCCCGTTTCTATGTCAAGACGTGCACGGAAAAAATCGCCGATCTAAAACACAATATCAGTCAGATCGGGTTGACGCTGGCGCAGCTGGAACAAACATTAATACAAAACCATGCCGAGTTAAACCACATAGAAGACGGCACTAGCAAGCAACAATTGCAGGAGGCACTGCAACAGCGTCAGACGCGCGAACAGGCGCTGGCCGAAACACGCAACCTGCTGGAACAAACCACCAACAATCTGAACAGACTTGAACAAGAGCGCCTGTCCTGCGAACAAAAATTACATCCACTGCGTGAAAAACTCAGCGAGTTGTCGCTCAAGGAACAGGAAGCACGTCTGCAATATGAACAATGGGCAGAGCAATTGCAAGATGTGGATGAAACAACACTGCTCTCCCTATTGGAAAGCGGCAATATCAAGCTGAATGCGTTACAGAACGAATTAAATCGCCTGAACAGCGACATATCTGGGCTGGGCTCGGTGAATCTGGCAGCGCTCGAGGAATTGCATACGGCGCAGGAACGCAAAACATATCTGGATGCTCAAGCGAAAGATTTGACCGAGGCGATGGATACGCTGAAAGGGGCAATACGCCGCATTGACAAGGAATCGCGTGACTTATTGATGACCACTTACAATGAAGTAAATCGCCATCTAACAGAAATGTTCCCAGTGCTGTTTGGCGGTGGCGAGGCGCGCCTAGTGCTAACCGGCGATGAAATACTGGATAGCGGCGTGCAGGTGATGGCACAACCACCAGGCAAAAAAAATGCCTCAATTCACTTGCTATCTGGCGGCGAAAAAGCATTAACTGCGATTGCGCTGGTGTTCTCGTTGTTCCAGCTTAACCCCGCTCCTTTCTGCCTGCTGGACGAGGTTGATGCGCCACTGGATGACACCAACACCGAACGATTGTGCAAGCTGATCCAGAAAATGGCACAGCACACCCAATTCATCTTCATCAGCCACAACAAGATCACCATGGAGCTGGCGCAGCAACTGGTAGGTGTAACCATGCAGGAACGCGGCGTATCGCATGTAGTGGCAGTGGACATTGAGGAAGCACTACGCCTGCGCGACGACAGCACAATAGCCACATAACAATGCCTGGTGGCGGATGTCCAAAAGGGACTTGACAGTTACGGTCTCGGAATTGAATTACGTGGCAAAGAGATATAAAGTGCAGAGAGAAAAGTGCTAAATCAAATCTGATGAAATTTTATTCACGCACAAAGAAGGTTAACCGCGCCGCGTATTCCGTCCCCGCGTAGCGGAACTTTCCATCCATTTCTTTACGCGGTTGGCATCACCAACGCGCGTATTTTTCCCTTGTGAATCCAATAGCACGATGATCACCGGCCGGCTCATAATATGAGCATGCATTACTAAACAACGCCCCGCTTCATTTATGTAACCCGTTTTACTCACACCGATATTCCAAGACGCATTTTTCACCAACGGATTGGTGTTTCCAAAACGCAGCGGGGGAAACCCAGGTGCCGTAACCCAATGTGACGCCGTAGTGCTGTACTTATGGATAAGGTTATATTGTCGTGCTGCAATCAACATTTTTACCAAGTCCTGTGCAGTGGAAGTATTGCCACTGTTCAAACCAGTCGCATCACGGAAATGTGTTTTCAACATGCCCAGTTCGAGCG
>JANMWF010000208.1:0-2206 GCA_031393845.1 Nitrosomonadales bacterium
CTGATCAGGCAGGCAGCGCGCTGTGCATAGCCCAGCGCTTGCATCAGCGGTAGGGTGAAGCGATGGGGTTTGTTGGTGACGATGCCCCACGGCAGGCCACGTTGTTCCAGTATTTCGATCAGCTCCGCCATTCCGGGGAACAGGGTAGTGTGGACACAAATATGGCTAGCATAATAATCCAGGAAGGCATCGCGCAAATTCGCAAAACTTGGCGCATCTGGTTCAATGTTAAAACCCAGTTTCAGTAAGCCAGGAGAGCCGTGTGAGGCTTGCGGGCGGATCGTTTCCAATGGCATGGGTGGTCTGCCATGGAGGTTGAGCAGGTGGTTAAGGGCGGCGCCCAGGTCGGGTGCTGTGTCAGCGAAAGTGCCGTCGAGATCAAACAGGATGGCACTAGTCACGACGACAGGCGAGCAAATAGTTGACGTCAGTGTTCTGGCCGAGTGAGTAAGTTTTATAAATGGGGTGGTAACTCATACCGCTGATGTCGCTGATGTTAAGTCCTGCATTGCGGCAAAATTGTGCGAGTTCGGAGGGTTTGATAAATTTAGCATAATCGTGCGTGCCTCGCGGCAGCAAATGAAGTAAATATTCCGCGCCGATTACCGCGAAAAGGTAGGACTTTGGGTTGCGGTTAATGGTGGAAAAGAATACATGACCGCCCGGTTTGGCTAGTTGCGCGCAGGCATTTACTGTGCTGGATGGGTCGGGTACATGTTCGAGCAATTCCATGCAAGTGACCACATCGTAGTGGCCTGGCTGTTCTGTTGCCAGGTCTTCTACGGCGATGTTGCGGTAGTTCACCTGTTGGCCACTTTCCAGTAAGTGCAGTCTGGCAACTTGCAGCGCCTTGTCGCCTAGATCAATGCCGGTCACATGCGCGCCAAGTGCGGCCATGCTTTCCGACAGGATGCCGCCGCCGCAGCCGACATCCAGCACAGTCTTGCCGGTTAGGGGCGCGATACGGTTGACGTAGTTCAGGCGCAGCGGGTTGATTTCGTGTAGTGGTTTGAATTCGCTGTTGGAATCCCACCAGCGGTGGGCGAGTTGACTAAATTTTTCCAGTTCAATCGGATCAGCGTTGGTCATGATGTGCTCATATTCGGGGTGAAGGGCAGAATGTAACAAAACTTGTCTTGAACCGCCAGCCAATCAGGTGACTTAATTTCAGATGCTGTGCAGCAAGGAAATTATGTTTTGTCTCGTCTGAGGCGGGCATGTTAAACTTACAAACCGTTTTACAAGAAATTTTAGAGTATCCGTCATACCTATGGAACAATTCGCTAAAGAAATTCTGGTAGTCAGTCTTGAAGGGGAGATGCGCAAGTCGTATCTCGATTATGCAATGAGCGTGATTGTTGGACGCGCCTTGCCTGATGTGCGTGATGGTCTTAAACCGGTACATCGCCGCGCGTTGTTTTCCATGCACGAACTATCCAACGACTGGAACAAGGCTTACAAAAAATCGGCGCGCATTGTGGGCGACGTGATCGGTAAATATCATCCGCATGGAGATACGGCGGTGTATGACACTATCGTTCGTATGGCGCAGACATTTTCGCTGCGTTATCCTTTGGTGGACGGTCAGGGTAACTTTGGTTCGGTGGACGGCGATAACGCAGCGGCGATGCGTTATACAGAAATTCGCATGGCGCGTATTGCGCACGAGTTGCTGGCAGATCTGGACAAGGAGACCGTGGATTTCGGACCGAATTACGATGGCTCTGAGCATGAGCCGCTCGTGTTCCCGGCGCGTTTTCCCAATCTGTTGGTCAATGGCTCAACCGGTATTGCCGTGGGTATGGCGACTAATATTCCGCCGCACAATCTAGGCGAGGTGATTGATGCCTGTCTGGCGCTACTGAAAAACCCTGATCTGGATATCGAGCAGTTAATAGAATATATTCCAGCGCCGGATTTTCCAACTGCGGGTTTCATTTATGGTTTGGCGGGTGTAAAAGAAGGTTACCGAACCGGGCGCGGACGCGTGGTAATGCGCGCGCGCACTCATTTCGAAGATATCGAAAAGGGGAATAACCGCCAAGCTATCATCATTGATGAATTACCCTATCAAGTGAATAAAGCCACCTTGCTAATGAAAATTGGCGAGCTGGTGCGCGAGAAGAAAATCGATGGAATTTCCGAAATTCGCGATGAGTCGGATAAGTCCGGAATGCGTGCTGTGATTGAACTAAAGCGCAATGAA
>JANMWF010000249.1:0-6191 GCA_031393845.1 Nitrosomonadales bacterium
GGTTTAATGAAACGTTGGAAGGCGAAATCGCTGCTGTAGCCTCTTTTGGACGCAGCAATTATTTCATAAGGCCTAAACTAGTCTACGCCTTTAATGACAACGTGAAAGGATCGCTTGGCCTGGATATTTATCGAGGAGAAAGTAATACGTTCTTCGGTCGGTTACGGGATAACTCGTTGTTATTTGCCGAGATGAAATACGGCTTCTGATTGCGCAGATGAAGGAAAATACGAATACTAAAGCTCCCCATATGCCTTGCTTCGATGGTATTGAAGATTTGCAGAAGCACAAGAAAAAATGAACTTATCACCTTACCACTCGCACAATGTGCGGAATCAATATTTCTCGATGATAAAGATTAAGAGTGGAAGTTGATTGAAATTCAGAGTGTAGGCCATACATTGCTACGATTTTCGTTTATGAGCAACTTTCTTTAAGGGTGGTATATCGTCCGGCGGTTTCACCATCTTCCGTCCCATTCGCTTACTGTGTTGTTGCAAGTTATTACTCAACTGGCTAATAATTTCCGAAGCTGCACTAATAATTTGATTTGAGCCGAACCCTCCCCGGGCCATTTCTTCATAGAAGGATTTTGCAAATATTTTCGCCACTTGGTCAGGATTGTGCATAACGTTACCCAAAGATGCGCCCATACTATTTTTAGCTTCTTGGGCCAGCGCCAGCTGAGCAAAACGTGAATCTAGAATGCTCTGCAATTGGATAGTCTGGATAGATTTACCGATGAATAAAGCAACTACATTGAGGAGATTTAAGTCAACCGGATTGAATACGCAACCGCACGAGTGCCCACTAATATTAACTACACCTACAATTTGCCCACTGATGGTAATAGGCGAGGAAATTAGACTTTTACCTGGTTTACTTGCACGTCGAGCCAATTTTGCGAACTCCGAGCAGTTAATATCTTCAATCAACAAAGATTGTCCAGTTGCAATCACATGGCCAGCAATACCTGCGCCCTTCCCCGTCAATTCTTTATACGCAGCAGCCGGCATTGGGCCGTAGCTAGCGCAAACACTCATGAGCAAATTGTCGGATTTGCCATTATTCAGCAGCATGATTGAACAATTTGTAGCGCTCAATATTTTTGCCGTCATTTCCGCGAGTTGCGCAAGGTTATCACTTAGACTGCCCTTTTCTAAAAAACTGGACAAATCCTGAAGCTTGATCAACGGAATTTCCACACCACTCATTGTGAGATTATCCTTATTGTTATTGTATTAAGCAGTGAAGTAGCCAGTGTTTACTGATCCAAGCATAGAAACAACTAACAATTTAATTGTCTGCACTGCCAAAAGCAGCGTAGGCATTAACCGCAAGATTTCCACCTAAGAAATAGGAAATACTCTCCTGTTATGTGGAGCTACTTCTTTCTATGCAAATACTGGGCTTACATATCTCGCTGCTCACCCCGCGCTATGCCGCCTCTACCTACGTATCCTACACGTCAGACCAGCAATTTGCCCGCTGTTTCCTTCAAATTTCATCTTGCGGTAGGTACCCTTGCAGTTTAGTTAACACTTCCCACTGCCGAGTTTGTAGAAGACCTTCACCCCCAGCCACTCGACTGGCCACCACATCAGTCAAGTTGCGCTTGCGCGGTACGCGCCATGCTTATGCACCAACAAAAAAGGCGACCAATGGCCGCCTTTTATTTTCACTTAAATAGACTTACTCAATCTTTGCTTTGGCGCGCATGTCAACGATTGCCTTCTGTATGGTCTGCTGTTGCAGGCGTTGCATGATGTTCGCTTTCACGTCCCGGTAAGAAGGGAACTTGAAATCACGCACATCTTCCTGCTTAATCAGATGCCAGCCAGCATCAGATTTAACCGGCGCACTCAAACCACCTTTCTTCAGATTTACCAGAGCGTCAGCAAACGTCTGCATGAAATTGCCTGGCAGAGCCCAACCAAGAGATCCACCCTTGTCACGTGAACCCTGATCCAGAGAGTGTTTTTTTGCCAGATCTTCAAACTTGGCCCCCTTTTTTAGTTGAGCAGCAATAGCTTTCGCTTCGCTTTCATCTTTTACCAAAATGTGACGCGCATTGTATTCCTTGCTTCCGGTGGTTTGTTTGACATTTTCATATTCCTGCTTGATTGAATCTTCGCTAATTGGATGGTTTTTAAGATAATCCTGTAAAAACGCATTTACAAGCACGGTCTGTTTGGCTAGCTCAAATTGGCTAATGGTTTCAGGTTGTTTATCTAAACCTTGTTTTATCGCGTCTTGCGCCATTATTTCACGGTTGATTAATTCCTCTTTAATGGCAAGACGCATCTCCGGGGAATCCATTTTACCTTGCGAAGCGGCAGCCTTGACATGCATGTTCACGCGCGCTTCCGAGATGATGACGCCATTCACTACTGCGGCGGGTTTTTCTTGCGCATAAACCTGATTAATTGCAAGTGCAGAAAATAGAGCGATAGTGGCAAGTCTTGAAGATTTCAGCATTGTTCAGTCCTCGTTGAAAGTTTAAATGAAAATTATAGTTCTTCTGGTGTATAGGCAGCAATGGCCAGTGCATGAATATCGTGCTTCATCATGTCTCCCAACGCAGAATATATCATACGGTGCCGCGTCAGAGTAGGCATACTAGCAAACTGCGTGGACACAATCAGTAGGCGATAATGTCCGCCACCACTACGTGCGCCAACGTGTCCTGCATGCTTATGGCTATCATCGGCAATCTCTATTTTTGTGGGTTGAAGCGCCGCAAGCAGGGCATTCATCTGATCTATGCGGTTGTTTGCGTGATTGGCGGCAGGATGACTCATGTTGGAAATACTTTCTTAAACGGCTTGACCAGAATTTGCGCATATATTCCAGCGGCCATATAGGGGTCAGCCTGTGCCCATATTTCCGCGCCCGTTAACGTAGCGAATTCTGCCACTATCAAGCTGCCGGAAAAACCACCAGCACCGGGGTCAACAGCATCCACAGCTGGGAATGGGCCAGCCAGAATTAAACGCCCTTCGTTTTGCAATGCTTGCAGTCGTGCCATGTGCGCGGGCCGTGTCGCCAGACGTTTTGTTATGCTGTCAGGTACATCATGGCCGATAATGGCGTATAACATTTAGTTACTTTCCTTCTCTTCTTGCACGTATTTCGACAGCACCATTGCTTGCAGCAGCACGAATACTAGCATCATTCCGGTGGCACCAAAGAGTTTGAAATTAACCCATGCATCTGTAGAGAAGTTAAATGCAACATATAAATTTACAACGCCGAGCAGGACAAAGAACAGACTCCAGCCCAAGTTGACTTGGTTCCATACCTTAGTTGGAAGCGTAAGCTTTTCCTTTAGTAAAGTACGCATCAGGTTCTTTTTTAAGAGTAGATTGGAACCTAACAGTATGGTGGCGAACACCCAATACAGAATAGTGGGTTTAAATTTGATGAATGTCTCATCATGAAGAATTAGTGTCGCGCCACCGAATACGGCAATGATGGCAAAGCTTACCCATAGCATGGCACCTACCTTGCCGTGCCGCCACTTAACCCATCCAATTTGGGCAATAGTGGCGGCAATCGCAGTACCTGTGGCAACATAAACGTTGAACATCTTGAAAGCGACAAAGAATAAGATAACGGGGAATAGGTCAAATAGTAGTTTCATGGCGACAGATTATGTAGGGAAATTTACTCTTGGTCTAGCGTAAGAGCGGCGGAGTTGATGCAGTAGCGCAGTCCTGTCGGTTTCGGGCCATCTTCGAATACATGGCCTAGATGGGCGTCACATCGGCTACACAGAACTTCCTTGCGCTCCATACCGTGACTGTCATCTTTTTTCGCGGTGATGCTGTCAGACTGGTGCGGCTGCCAGAAGCTGGGCCAGCCGCTGCCGGATTCGAATTTCACATCTGAATCGAATAGTGCGTTACCACAGCACACACAGCGATACAGTCCGCTGTCATGGCAATCCCAATACGTACCAGTAAATGCGGGTTCAGTGCCGCACTGGCGACATACTTTGTATTGTTCGGGGGTAAGCTCGTTGCGCCAGATGGCGTCAGGTTTTTGGATTTTTTCGCTCATTAGGCTATCTTGAAAATAGGTAATCTGACAAATCGTCTTTCAAGCTTCTCATTTTAAGTGCGAGGGGCATGGAAAGGTTGAAATTAGGATAACGGAGACTGCTACTCACAGCACCTCTCCGGCATGGTCGGCCAGGCGTGAGCGTTCTCCCCTTTGCAAGGTGACATGTCCGCTGTGTTGCCAGCCCTTGAAACGATCTACCACATAAGTCAGCCCGGAGCTGCCTTCTGTCAAATAAGGTGTATCAATCTGTGCGATGTTGCCCATGCATACTACCTTGGTGCCCGGACCAGCGCGAGTAATTAGCGTTTTCATCTGCTTGGGTGTGAGGTTCTGGGCTTCATCAATGATCAGATATTTATTCAAAAAAGTGCGTCCACGCATGAAGTTAAGGGATTTGATCTTGATGCGCGAACGGATAAGATCGCGCGTAGCGGCTCGCCCCCATTCTCCGCTTTCGTCGTTGGGCTTGTTTAGGACATCCAAATTATCATCCAGCGCGCCCATCCAGGGCGACATTTTTTCTTCCTCGGTACCTGGTAAAAAACCAATGTCTTCACCAACCGGTACGGTGACGCGGGTCATGATAATTTCTGAATACAACTTGTGTTCCAGCATCTGCACCAACCCAGCGGCAAGTGTTAGCAGAGTCTTTCCGGTACCTGCCTGACCGAGCAGGGTAACAAAGTCAATCTCCGGGTTCATCAGCAGATTTAGCACAAAGCTCTGTTCGCGATTACGTGCAGTAATTCCCCAGATGGCATTTTTGGTGTGAGTATAGTCAGTCAAAGTGCGCAACATGGCAGTGTTGTCATTCTGTTCTGTGACTACTGCATAGAAAGGATGACCGCCGTTTTCTTGATAAACAAATTGATTTAACAGCATGTCACGGCATAGCGGCCCCTGGATATTGTAAAAAGTGTGGTCACCTTGGGGGCCGGATTTCATGTCCTTGCCGTGCTTGTCCCAGAAATCCTGTGGTAACGCCAGTACGCCGGTGTAAAGCAGGTCAGTATCTTCCAGCACCTTGTCATTAAAATAATCTTGCGCATCCAGTCCCAGCGCACACGCTTTAATGCGCATATTGATATCCTTGCTGACCAAGATCACGGAACGCTTGGGCTGCTGGTTGTGGAGGAACATTACTACCCCGAGGATAGCGTTGTCGGCTTTGCCAATTGCCATATTGGCAGGCAATTCGTTGTTGATAAACTGGGTTTGTAAAAACAGTCGACCGGTAGCGCCCTTGTTGCCTGACATTTGTAACGGTACGCCGGCATCAATGTTATATGTGCTCTCGCTTATCAAAGAGTCGAGGAATCGACTGGCCTGCCGGGCATTGCGTGCGACTTCAGTCATACCTTTTTTATTGTTGTCTAGCTCTTCCAGTACGAATATCGGTAAGTAAATGTCATGTTCCTCAAAACGGAACAGGCTGGTTGGATCGTGCATTAGTACATTGGTATCCAGCACGAATAACTTGGTCGTATGATTTGCAGCTAATGCTTTGTGGGAGGGCATGATGCTCCTTATGTGGTTAGAGATTGCACGAATTGCAATACTTCCTGAGCGTGGCCATCGGCTTTAACGCTGCGCCATTCACCACGCAGTATGCCGCCTCGGTCGAGCACGAAAGTGCTACGCTCGATGCCGCGCACTTGTTTGCCATACAGATTCTTCAGCTTGATTACGCCGAACTGTTTACATAGTGTTTCGTCTGAATCAGCAAGTAGCGTGAACGGCAGGCTGAACTTGGCTTTGAATTTTTCATGCGACTCTATGCTGTCGCGTGAAATACCGACCACCTCACAATCAGCTTTTAAAAAAGCTGCATACAAGTCGCGAAATTGTTGGCTCTCAGTCGTGCAGCCCGGAGTGTTGTCCTTGGGGTAGAAATAAATCACTAGCGATTTGCCGCGTGCGGCAAAAAGTTTGAAAGTCACCCCGCCAGTGGCTGGTATTACGAAATCGGCAATCGCTTGATTAAGCATTTAGGTAATTTCTCATTATGGAGATGCCATTGTTGACAAAATTCTCGCACAAGGCAAGCATCTCATGGACTAATGCGTGAAAAGTTTTTTAGTTCAGCGTGTTGAAGGTCAGGTAATTAAGCCTAATCGTAGTTTCGG
>JANMWF010000265.1:0-5251 GCA_031393845.1 Nitrosomonadales bacterium
TGTAGTTGTTCAAGCAGCAATCCAACCGGCAAGCTGAGCTCGCCAGCAAACTGCGCTACATTCATTTTTCCCATCACTACCCCTTAACCCCCAAAATTTGAGACTTATAGCTCTCAGTACTCAACAGAAACAACTAGCCAGAACGGCTTATAAAGTAATGCACGCCCTCGCTAATCTTTGCCAAGCAAGATTTTGTTCAATCGGATATGCACAAATGACCGCGCTGACCCTTTACAAAATTTGAACATCCAATAATATTTTGAATATATATCATGCAAATTCATGGGACGTTCGGGTTAACATAATTATCCTTAGTCAGACCCATTAAACAAACCAAGGAGCGCGTGCAGCCATAATTAACCGATTTGCGCGTTCTTCATCTATGCCTGCCTGTTCAACCAATTCGTCCACGGCCAAATCAGCAAGCTGTTCCTGTGTACCGATGCCCTTGCTTGCCAGAACGCGAGCCGTTTGCTCGTCCATGCCGTCAAGTTTAACTAAATCCTCAATGTTATGCTCCACCTGCTCTTCGTTAACAATTGCTGCAGTCAACAGGGCATTACGCGCACGGCTACGCAACTCATTTACTGTTGCCTCGTCAAGTGATTCGATTTCCAGCATTTCGCTCAGTGGCACATAAGCCACTTCCTCTAGCGTGTTAAAACCTTCCTGAACTAGAATATCCGCTACCTCTGCATCCACATCAAGCTTGTCTATGAATAAATCTCGAACCTTGGAAAATTCCTGCTCATTCTTCTGGCTGGATTCCTCCATAGTCATGATATTAAGCTCCCATCCGGTCAACTCACTTGCCAAGCGTACATTCTGCCCATTTCGACCAATAGCCTGCGCAAGATTCTCTTCCTCAACTACTACATCCATGCTGTGACTGTCTTCATCTACCATAATGCTGGTCACGTCAGCCGGAGCCAGGGCATTGATTACACTGGTAGCAGGATCTTCCGACCACAATACAATGTCAACGCGCTCGCCCGCCAATTCATTGGTTACAGCCTGTACACGTGAGCCACGCATGCCCACACAAGTGCCAATCGGATCTATCCGCTTATCGTGGGAGCGTACCGATATTTTTGCGCGAACTCCTGGATCGCGCGCAGCACTGACTATTTCTAACAGCCCCTCCTCAACTTCCGGAACTTCAAGTTCAAACAACTTAATTATGAATTCGGGCGTAATGCGCGACAGAGTAATTTGCGGCCCACGAATTGAACGATCCACACGCAACAAATACGCGCGCACACGATCACCAACGCGCATATTCTCCTTTGGAATCATTTGATCACGTGGCAGCAACGCTTCAATCTTGCCAAACTCAATGATGGCATTACCGCGTTCGATGCGCTTCACCGTGCCGGACACCAAATGCTCATTTCGCTCCATGAAGTCATTCAGAATCTGCTCGCGCTCAGCGTCACGGATTTTCTGAAAGATCACCTGCTTGGCTGCTTGTGCACCTATGCGTCCAAAGTCGATGGACTCTAATGGTTCTTCAATAAATTCTTCCAACTGGATATCCGGATTACGTTTCCGAGCTTCGCTAAGCTTGATATGCAGATCAGGAGTTTCGAAAGTTTCATCATCCATTATCTGCCAGCAACGAAATGACACATATTCACCAGTATTACGGTCAATGCTGACACGTACATCAGATTCCTCGGCAAAACGCTTCTTGGTGGCGGACGCCAAAGCAGACTCCAGCGCTCCAAACACAATTTCCTTATCCACGTTTTTCTCACGCGCCAAGGCATCAACCAATAATAAAACTTCACGACTCATCACTGCCTCCAACCAACCCGAATGTTTTTTAAAATAACGCGCTCACTCGCATATTTTTTATTAAATAGTTGCCATTTTAAATTTTATTTAGCCAAGTGCATGAGTAACCATGCTGATTTTCCACATTGCAGAGCAAAATAAATAATTTTTTTGTATGTATCACGCGTAAAGCGAATTTTTAAAAAACGTTCGGTTTAAGCAAATCGTTCGCCGCAAGCAAATCGTTCGCCGCAAGCAAACGGCCATAATCTTAAAATGTAGGCACTAAATGCGCCTTATCCAAATTGGATAGCTCAATTAGCACCTGCTTGCCATCCACATCTAACTGCAATACACCATCCTGAAGGCCGCCGATTATGCCTATAAAATTCTTACGGCCTGCCAACGGCAGGCGCAATTTCAACTGCGCCTTCTTGCCGCAAAAGCGTATAAAATCTTCCTCCTTCTTGATTGGCCGATCCAACCCCGGAGATGAGACTTCAAGGCGCCCGTAATTCACCCCCTCTACCGCAAACAAACGTGTTAACTGGTGACTGACCAATTCACAATCTTTTACCGAAATTCCCGATGGCTGATCGAGCAGTACTCGCATCAACCCCCTGCCGGACACTTCAAAGTCGACTAACTCATATCCCAAGCCAGCCACCGTCGTTTCCACCAATCTCGCCACATCCATGATCATGCCCACAAATAAAAAACGGGCCTAGGCCCATCTGGAAAACTGCACGGATTATAGCAAAAATAATCTGTTAGTGGAAATTGACCTCACTACGTTTTTATTTTACAGGAGTTGCAGAGTTGCAGGGCAAATTAACTTGGTTTTGATTTGTTAATTTTGATACTTCATGCAATAAATGCTGACAAAATGATCTCAGAAATAAATTTCATCAAGAATGCAAGGCTACCCTAGTAGAGCGAGTATTTCGCGGATTTCTCGGCGCAGCTCGGGCGAGCTAGTGGATGGCTGAAGCAGTTGTGGCTGCGAATCTTCTACTCGTTGCCCAATAAAATTATTCAGGCGACCACGAGCTCCACTGATGGTAAAACCCTCTTCATACAGCAATTGCCTGATACGACGAATGAGCAGAACTTCATGATGTTGGTAGTAGCGTCGATTACCACCCCGTTTAACTGGCTTAAGTTGGGTAAACTCCTGCTCCCAATAACGCAATACATGCGCCTTCACCCCACATAAGTCACTTACTTCGCCAATAGTAAAATACCGCTTCGCCGGAATCGATGGCAGAACAGCATTAAGCTTGTGGTTTTCCATGATAATTTATCTCTACCATGCTCTTAAGTTTCTGGCTGGGATGAAAAGTCACTACGCGGCGCGCCGTTATAGGGATGTCTTCGCCTGTTTTTGGATTGCGCCCAGGCCGTTGGGGCTTGTCGCGTAGCTGAAAATTGCCAAAACCGGACAGCTTGACGCTTTCACCATGTTCAAGTTGAGTACGAATTTCTTCGAAATAAGACTCAACCATATCCTTGGCTTCACGCTTGTTCAAGCCAACTTTTTCAAACAATAAATCCGCGAGCTCTGCTTTAGTCAATGTCATTGATCACCCCTTATATACGCAACTGCGCACCATGCCGTTGCAAAACTGCGGCCAAGCACGCGACACTTAGTTCAATTTCACTATCAATTAACGTCTTTTCAGTATCTTGCAATACCACACGGAAAGCAAGGCTTTTTTTTCCGTCTCCCACACCTTCACCACGATACAGATCAAACAGCGCGATTTCTACCACATACGAGGTATTGCTACCCAACATAGCATCCAATAAAGATTGGGCTGATACACTTTCATCCACGACTACCGCAAGATCGCGACGCACCCGCGGAAACTTAGAAATCTCGCTGGCATGTGGTACATCGGCTGATATCAAGGCATCCAGCTCAACCTCAAACCACACCACTGCCTGCGGAATTCCATACTGTTGCATCCACTTCGGATGCAACTCTCCTATCCAACCCACTACTTGCCCATGCAGCAAGACTTGTGCCGAACGTCCTGGGTGGGAGGCAGGATGTGGCGACGCCAAAAAACTTAATAGTGCCGGAGCAAACAATGCTTCTATATCTGCCTTTACATCATAAAAATCCACGTCACGCGCCGCCACACCCCATTGTTCCGGCAGCGCTGTGCCGTAAGCTAATCCGGTCACATGTTCTTGCTGTGCATAACTGCCCGCCTCGGCGGCAAAGCAAGCACCTATCTCGAACAGGCGAACTCGCATCTCCTTGCGTGCGAGGTTGGATCGCAAAGCGGAGAGCAACCCACCCAGCAAACTGCTGCGCATCACGCTCATCTGGCTGGCGATTGGATTCTTCAATGCGACCTGTGCGGTATTGCCGCACAGGTCGCGCTCCCATTCCGCATCCACAAAGGCATAGGTGATTGCTTCCTGATAGTCGCGCAGCACAAGCGCCTGGCGCAGCTTCGTCAAGGGGCGCTGCGCCTCGGCCAACGGCAACATGATCATGCGCGCTTGCGGCGGCACAGCTTGTATTCGCTCGTAACCATGTACGCGTGCGATTTCCTCGATTAGATCTTCCTCAATCGCGATATCGAAACGGTAGCTGGGCGGTGTGACACTGAATTCGTCACCTTTTTGCTGAGCTACCATACCCAGACGCGATAACATCTGCGAAATTTCCTGCGCTTCCAGTGACACGCCCAACACACGCTCGATCCGTGGCAGACGCAATTTCACTGGATTGCGCGCGGGCAATTCACCCAACACTTCACTCACCACACCAGCTTGCCCGCCGCAAATATCGAGAATCAATTGCGTGGCCCTGTCTAATGCTTCCTTAGTAGCTGCAAAATCCACACCACGCTCGAAACGAAAAGAAGAATCAGAACCAAAATTCAAGCGGCGCGATTTGCCGGCAATCACGCCAGGAGCGAAGAACGCGCTCTCCAGAAAGATATCAGTGGTAGCATCGTCCACCGCGCTGTCCGCTCCGCCCATCACGCCTGCCAATGCGATCGGCTGCATATCATCGGCGATCACCAGCATGTCTTCTTGCAGGTTCACAACTTGCTCGTTCAGCAGCTTCAGGCTTTCACCCGCACGCGCGAAACGCACTTCTATGTCGCCGTTCAATTTGTTCAGGTCAAAAGCATGCAAAGGCTGACCCAACTCAAGCAATACGTAGTTGGTCACGTCCACCAGCGCACTGATGCTGCGCAAACCGCAGCGCTCCAAACGCTGCACCATCCATGCTGGCGTGGCTGACTTCGCGTTTACTCCGGCAATCACGCGCCCTGCATAGCGTGGGCAAGCGGCTGATGCAGTCACCCGGACCTTGCAGCTACGGTCGCAGCCTTGTTTGAAATCTGTTTGGGACAAGGCTTGCAACGGCGAGCCTGTCAAAGCGGAAACTTCACGCGCGATGCCATACAGCGACAGACAATCGCTGCGGTTTGGCGTCAATTTGAGTGTA